>CAVKDE010000227.1:0-3214 GCA_963654835.1 Duodenibacillus sp.
ACGCTGCTTTTACTGTTGTGAGAGGAGAGGGAGCAATAACACCGTTGCGATTATATTGGAATTAAGATTAAGGAGTGTGTAATTAATGAACAGAGAGCTTTCTATGGAATTTGTACGCGTTACCGAAGCTGCAGCTATTGCCTGCGGTCATTTGGTAGGCAGAGGCGACAAAAACGGTGCTGACGGTTTGGCTGTAGACGCTATGCGTGCAGCTTTTGATACCGTTAATATTAAAGGTACTGTTGTTATCGGCGAAGGCGAAATGGATGAAGCACCGATGCTGTATATCGGTGAAGAAGTTGGTGCCGGCGGTCCTGAGGTTGATATCGCAGTTGACCCGATTGAAGGTACTAACCTGGTAGCAAAAGGACAACCTGGCGCAATTGCTGTTATTGCTATTGCTCCGCGTGGCTGCCTGCTGCATGCTCCTGATATGTATATGGATAAAATTGCTGTTGGCCCGCGTGCTAAAGGCTGCATTGATATTGATGCACCGATTAGCGAAAACTTAGAGCGCGTGGCTAAAGCTATGGATCGTAAAGTTAGCGATTTGAACGTAGTGCTTTTGGATCGCGAACGCCATTATGGCCTGATGGATGAAATCCGCAAGGCTGGCGCACGCATTTCCCTGATTACTGATGGCGATGTTAACCCGATTGTTGAGTGCTGCATCGAAGGCAGCGGCGTGCATATGTACGTAGGCAAGGGCGGCGCACCGGAAGGCGTTTTAGGTGCTGCTGCTGTTAAATGCCTGGGCGGCGATATGCAGGCTCGTCTGGTTCCTGATGATGAAGAGCAGGTTAAACGCTGCCTGAAGATGGGTATTAGCGATGTAAACAAGGTGTTGACCTTAGATGATCTGGTTAAGGGTGATGACTGCATGTTTACTGCTACTGCTATTACGAACTGCAATATGTTAAACGGCCTGCGTTATTTTGGTGATGGCGTGCGTACTCATACTGTTTCTGCACGTTATAAGACTGGTACTGTTCGCTTTGTTGATGCTATTCACAGCATGGATCGCAAGGTTCTGGCAGTTAAGCTTTAATTGTAAATTTGGTTTCAGGGGCTGTTACGTTCGTAACAGCCCTCTTTGTAGTAATGAAAACTATGGAAAATTTATTAGTAAATAAGGTGGCTGCTATTGCGGAGGCGAAGCAGGCTGCCATATATAAACGGCAAGGGCAGACGTGTATTTTAACCGGGTTGGCTGGCAGCAGCAAGCCGGTCTTTTTTGCTGCTGTGGATACGCTTTTGCGCGAGAAGGGGACGCTGGCGTTTGTGACGAGTTCGCGCGAGGAGATTCGCGCTTATCGGCGTGAGCTGAGCTATCTGTATCCTGATTTGCCGATGCAGGAGCTTTATCCTGTGAGCTTGCCGCGTGTGCAGGCTGATACGCAGAGCCTGGAGCTGCAGGCGGGGCGTGCTGCCGCACTGCGTTTTTTAGCGGGCGAGGAGCGTGGCATTGTTTTTATCACGGCAGAGGCGTTAGAACAAAAACAGCTGCGCCCGAGCGGACTTTCTACTAAAGTGCTGCAGCTGGCGCTGGGCGAAGAACGTGAGCAGCAGGAGGTTATCGCTGCGCTCTTAGATTTAGGCTACGAGCGCACGGAGCAGGTGGATGCTTTAGGGCAGTTCTGCCTGCGTGGCGATATTTTGGATGTGTATCCTTTGAACGCTAATGCGCCTGTGCGTATTGAGTGGTTTGATAATGAGATTGACGCAATGCGCAGCTTTGATTTAGATACGCAGCGCAGCCTTGTTGCTTTGGGCAGCGTGAAGATTGCACCGCTCAAGGTGGATGAAACGGTGGCTTATGATGCCTCTATCTTTGATTACTGCGCGCCGAAGACGCTGGTGGTAATTGACGAGCCTGTCCACGTTTTTTCTATGCTGGAAAAGCTGGAGAAGGAAAACAAGGAGCACGCGGCAGAGCTGTTTACGAAAGAGGAAATCTTAGCGCAGTGCGCATCAGCAGGCGTGCAGCTTGTGAGTGCGCTGAGCCACAGTTATCTTAAAGAGCAGCCTGCGCTGAATATTCCTGTGCGCAGCGTTTCGCCGTATAATAAAAATATCAATATGCTGGTGGAGGATTTAGGCAACTGGCTGGCGGATGGCGTTACGCCGATTGTGATGCTTTCGGGCAGTGTGAAGGCGCGTGGCTTTGCGGAGAATTTGCGTAACTATGGCGTGCAGGGGCGTTTTGCGGACAAAACTTTGCAGGCTGGTGCGGTAAATGTTATCTCCGGTGATTTAGATCACGGCTTTCGCTTTTGGGATGAAGAGTGGCTGTTTTTGACAGAAAACGACATCTTCGGGATGCAGAAGCGCAAGCGTGTGCATACGAAAAACCAGGGTGCGCAGCTGCAATATTTTTCGGATATTAAGGCCGGGGATTACGTTGTACATAAAATTCACGGTATCGGCCGCTATATCGGCGTAGAAAATGTGGATGTAGACGGTATGCACCGTGATTATCTTTTAATTGCTTATGCTGGTGACGATAAACTGTATGTGCCTGTAGATCAGGTGAGCATGCTGCATAAATACGTGGGCAGTGAAGGCGGCGTGCCGCGTCTTTCTAAGATGGGCGGTACGGATTGGAAGAAGACGACGACGAAGGCGGCGAAGGCGATTACGGAGCTGGCGGAGGAGCTTTTGCGTCTTTACGCGCAAAGGCAGATTATCCAAGGTCATGCGTTCTCGCCGGATACGCAGCTGCAAAAAGAGTTTGAAGAAGCCTTTCCTTATGAAGAAACGCCTGACCAGCTTAAAGCGATTGCGGAGATTAAGGCTGATATGGAAAAGCCGCAGCCGATGGAGCGTCTTTTATGCGGTGACGTGGGCTATGGCAAGACGGAAGTAGCCTTGCGTGCTGCCTTTAAGGCTGTGGTTGACGGTAGGCAGGTAGCAGTTTTGGCACCGACGACCGTGCTTGCGCAGCAACATTATATTACGTTTAAAGAGCGTGTGCGCAATTTTGGCGTGAATGTAGCACTCTTAAACCGCTTTTGCACGCCGAAGGAGCAAAGACAGATTTTGCAGGATTTAAGCGCAGGCAAGGTGGATATCCTGATTGGTACACATAGATTGCTGCAGGCTGATGTGGTGTTTCCCCATCTGGGTCTTTTGATTGTGGATGAGGAGCAGCGTTTTGGCGTAGCCCAGAAGGAAAAAATTAAAAAGTGGCATTTAGGCATTGATGTGCTTTCGC
>CAVKDE010000228.1:0-3202 GCA_963654835.1 Duodenibacillus sp.
TTAGGGACAAGCGTGCGTGAACGTTTTGTGCGTGAGCTGGAAGCGTTGCCTTTGGGTGAAGGCGTTTTGATTTTGCCGAACCGCCAGCTGATGGACGAAGTGAAGCGTACAAGCCGTGTGGAAACAATGGGTTTGGATACGCTGGCGAATAAGCTTTTGAACATCAATGGTTATGTGGATTTCAAAGAAATCAGCCGCCGCAGCCAGGAGCTGATTATACAGGATCTTATAACCTATATGATGGGTAATAAAAATTTACAGAAGTTGGATGCAGATAAACCTTTGAGCTATTTTGGTACGCTGGCAGATAAACAAGGCTTCGTAAAGGCAATGACTTCATTAGTAGGTCAGCTTTCGCGCAGCGGGGCTACGGAGGCGGAAATTGCCGCAGCTTTGACAAACTGGGGCAGGCAGGGGGCTTTAGGTCAAAAGGA
This sequence comes from Duodenibacillus sp., assembly GCA_963654835.1. GTDB lineage: Bacteria > Bacillota > Negativicutes > Acidaminococcales > Acidaminococcaceae > Phascolarctobacterium_A. The sequence continues at coordinate 435 of CAVKDE010000228.1, forward strand.
TGAAGGGGTGCGTAACCTTTATCTTTTATATCGGCAGTATTTAAAAAATAACAATTGGTTTGATTTGGAAGGTAAGTATCGCTTAGCTTTGCGTGTTTTAGAAAAGACTGCGCCGAAGCTGATTTGGAAAAAGCTATATTTTTGCGATTTTTACAGTTTTGATAAGCTGCAATTACAGTTCATAAAAAAAATAGCGCAGTTTTGTGATGTTACTGTGGGGATGACGTATGAACCTGTGGCTATTGCGCTGGCGGAGCGTAGTAAGCTTTTTGATGCCAGCAAGGCAACGTATCAGGATTTATTATTAGCTTTCTCGGAAGAAGTAGATAATGGGCAGAATTTAGTGCAGGAAACGCTTCCTCTTGATATCAGCCAGCTAAGAAATTTAGGCTTGCCGTGTGCTCCCGTAGAAGCGCAGCACGTACACGCTTATAAATTTACAAGCCGCGAGCGGGAAATGCGCTGGGTGCTGGCGAGCGTGAAACGTAAGCTGCAGCAAGGCGTAAGTGCGGCGCAGATTCTTGTAGCAGTGCGCGATTTGAATACTTATAGCGGTTTGCGCCTTTTGGCGGATGAATATGGCATTCCTGTAAGCCTGCCGCAGACAACGACGCTTGCCGTGCAGCCTTTGGCAGAACTGGTGCGCCTGCTGCTGGCTTCTGTGAGCAATACGCATGAGGGCGCAGCAACGTATTTTCGTCTGTTGACGAGTGAACTTTTACCTTTGCTTATGGATGTGGATACAGAAGCTGCGGAAAAGCTGCGTACAGAAACTTATTTTGCGACGCGCCAGCAGGCTCAGCTTGCAGCACACGAAAAAATAACGCAGGAAGATAGTTTGTGGCAGCAGCTTGATGAATTTATTGCTGCTGCTACGCCATATAATTCCATCTCCGGCTATTGTGAGCAGCTTACGCAATTTATCCAAAAATTGCCTTTAGAGCAGCGTTTGGGCAGCTTGTATAAAGAAGGCAGGCTGGATTTAGCAGCTGTAGCAGCCTGCCTGCGGGCGCGGGATGAATATTTAAAAATGCTGGGGCAGCTACAGGAAGATTATGTGCGTTGTGCGCGTGCAGATGAACAGATAAGTTTAAAGGAATGGCAGGATTTGTTGGCAGAAGCTGCTAAAAGCGTGCAGCTTATTTTAGCGCATGGCAGGGCGGATGGAGTTCTAATTACTTCTGTTATCAATGTGCAGGGCCTGAGCTTTGATTATGTCTACATCATGGGTGTGCGCGAGGGCGAGTTCCCTAAAGTGGATAATGAAAACTGGATTTATAACGATAAGGAACGAGCAGAACTTACTTCGCTTGGTGTGGAGCTGCCGAATACTGCGCTGGCCTATGCCGAAGATGCTTGCTTTTTTGCTATGACGCTTACTGCGGTGCAGCGCGAAGTTTATCTTTCCTGGTTTGAAGAAGAAAACGTGGGCGCGAGCGTTTATATCGACGCTGTGCAAAAGCTATTTAACAATTTAAAAGTGCAGGAAGCTCCAGCACTGGGAGCTGCTTCGGCCAAAGAGCTGGAGCGTTTGGGCAGGCAGTGTGACAGTGCGTGGCTTATGGAGCGTTTGGGTGCGGAAACACTGCATGCTGCGCAGGCGGATGCTGTGCGCTGCGCCAATCAGCAAGGCACCTTAAACGGTGTTTTGCAGGATGCAGCCTGCATTGAGCATGTGCGTAAGCATATTGGCACGACATTCAGTGCAAGTGTGCTAGAAATTTATGCGCAGTGCCCCTTCCGTTATCTGGGAGAGCGCGTGTGGCGAGAGCAGCTTTTTACGGAAAAAGAGGACGCTGTACAGCCTGCTGATGAAGGCACGCTATTGCATACAGTTTTGGCACGTTTTATAGGTGAGCATTTAAAGGAAAAGCTGACGCAGCAGCCTTTAATAGAGCTGATGGAGGAGCTGGAACTTACTTTTGCTGACGTATGCCAGGAATTTGAGGAGCATGGTGCTATTGTTTCCAGCAGCTTATGGCAGGCAGAGCAGCCGCGCCTTTTGCGCCTTTTACAAAACTGGCTGCGCTTTGAATATGCAGATCAGAAACGTTGGCAAGGGTTTACGCCTGCTGCTGTAGAATGGGATTTCAGCTCGAAAAACGGTAAACCGCTGCATTTAAAGCTGCAAGATAGAAGTGAGGTATCGCTTATAGGTCGCCTGGATAGAATTGACAGCGATGGTGAGCATGTTTTTGTGACAGATTATAAACGTAGCAGCGCACCGAGCGGAAAAGATTTACTGCAGGGTTTTGATTTACAGCTGCCTGTATATCTTTTGGCGGTAGCAGGGCGTTTTGGTGGCGGTAAAAAAGTGAGCGGCGGCAGCTATTTTGTTTTAAAAACAAGCAAACGTGAGGCTAAGCTTGTGCTGGAAGAAGTGGGCAATGCTGATTTACCTTATAAGGAAGCCAAAACACCGGAGCTGGCATGTTGGGAGAGTTTTGCAGATTTTTGTCAAAAACTTTTGACCGGCTATATTGAAGCAATTTATGCAGGCAATTTCGCCGTGCTGCCGAAGCGTTGCGATAAATTCTGCCAGCTGGCGGGCATCTGCCGTTTGCAGGAGCTGGCACCAGGAGGGAGCAGTGATGGCGATGAATAATTTTACGGATGAACAGCTAAAAGCGATCCGGACGATAGCACAAAATGTTGCTGTTTCTGCAGGAGCAGGCAGCGGTAAAACACGCGTACTTGTTGAGCGGTTTTTATATATTTTAAAGCAGGCACAGGAGAGCAAAATTCCTCTGCTTGAAGCAGCAGATATT
>CAVKDE010000229.1:0-3194 GCA_963654835.1 Duodenibacillus sp.
CAGTGAGAAGTTTTACTGCTTTATGCAGGCAGCAGCGGCGCAGGTGGGGAACATTGTTAATTATGTAAAACTGGCGCAGGCAGCAGCTATTACGCCACCGACGGCGAAGACGTGGCTGAACTTTTTGCTGGGAACAGGGATAGTGTATTTATTAGAGCCTGTGCAGAACATTGGCTTGAAACGTTTGGTGAGTACGAAGAAGCTATATTTTCGTGATACAGGGCTTGCCTGCTACCTTTTGGGTGTGGAAGGCGCAGAGAGTTTAGCTAAAAGCGTATATCTTGCTAACTTAGCGCAGAACTATATGCTGAATAAAATTCGCGCGAGCTATATAAATGTTGGCGTTGTGCCGTCTGTGCGTTTTTACCGTGATAATAATAAGAAGAATATTGATGTTATCCTGCGTAAGGAGAATATGCTTTATCCAATGATGCTGGCCTCTTATACAATGGATGTGGAGAGAGTGAAGTTTGCCTTTGAAGTGCTAATAGAATACGCTGAAAAGCACGGTTTTACTTTGGGTGCTGGCGCGATTATTTACCCACATTGCGTAACGCAAACGGTTGCACAAAACTTGTGGCAGGTGAGTGCGGAGCAGTTGTGACAAATCTTTCCGATAAATTTTGACTTTGAACACCAAAAGCAGAGCGTAAGTAGGCTCTGCTTTTTTGTTGCCTTTGCAAAATTTTTTCGCTAAAAATATTTCACTGGCGTCTGTTCTATGATATAATATTATGTCTAATTTGTGAATAACGTGATTTTTTTGTGGAGAGGTGATGAGATGGAAATGTTTTTGCTCGCCGCAGCTTGCTACGGCGTTGGTGTTCTGACACTTTTATTTCCTCATGGTTTGCAGCGTCTGGCGCATTGGCTGTCTAACTTTGCTGCTCTTATAGGCAGTGCTTTGGTTGGTTACGCGGCGTTTTTAGAGTTGTTTAGCGGCGTATACCCCACGCCGCTGACATGGGGTTCATATTCGCTTGCTTGCGATAGCTGGAGTGCGATCTTTTTGTTGCTCACAGGCATTGCGGGTGTTGTTACCAGCCTGTACGCTTTGGGTTACGCTAAAAGCTACGAAGGCAGCCGCTTGCGCCTGCTCGGTGGTATGTGGAATTTATTCATTATGTCCATGGTGCTGGTGCTTTTGGCTGGTGATGCGTTCAGCTTTTTGCTGTTCTGGGAGATTATGGCGGTGGCCAGCTTTATGCTGGTGAACCATGAATCAGAAAAGCGTGCCACGTGGAATGCTGCTTATCAATACCTTGTGATGACGAGCGTGGGTACGGCGGCAATTATGATTGCCTTCCTTTTGGTAGGTTCTGCCAGCGATGCTTTCAGCTTTAGTGCGATGGCACATAATTCTTTGCAGGGCGTATGGCAGCACGTTGTCTTTGGCTGTGCCTTTATCGGTTTTGCGCTAAAGGCAGGCCTTGTGCCGCTGCATGTGTGGCTGCCGAAGGCTCACCCTGCTGCGCCCAGTCATGTTTCCGCGCTCATGAGTGGCGTGATGTTGAAAATTGCGCTTTATGGCTTTGGCCGTTTTATGTTCAGCTTCCTGCCTGCGTGGAACTATTGGTGGTGCGTGATTGTGATGGTGGCAGGCGTGATTTCTGCCTTCCTCGGCGTTTTGTATGCGCAGATGGAAACAGATATCAAGCGCGTGCTGGCTTATTCTTCTGTGGAAAATATGGGGGTTATCTTCGCTGCTTTTGGCTGCGGTATGCTGCTCAAGGCTGTTGGCAACAGCGATTTTTATTTGCTGGGCTTTGTGGCTGCCTTGGTACATACTTTTAACCACAGCATTATGAAGGTGCTGATGTTTATGAACGCGGGCAGCATTATGCACGGTACAGGCAGTAAGAACTTAGAGCTGTTCGGTGGCCTAGCGCGCAAGATGCCTTACACCGCGTTGTTTGGCTTTATAGGCTCGCTGGCGCTCGCCGCAATTCCTTTGACGAACGGTTTTACGGGTGAATGGCTTGTGCTGCAAAGCTTCATTACGCTGGCTGCAACCAGCGCAGGTCAGGATATCCGCCTGTGGGCAGCGCTTGCCTTTATCCTTTTAGGCTTTACGGGGGCTCTTGCTTTAGGCTGCTTTGTGCGTTTGTTTGGCATTGCTTTCCTTGGGCGCGAGCGCAGCGAGCTAGTAGAGCACGCGCATGAAAGCGATGGCTTTATGTTGGGCGCGATGGCACTTTCCAGCGTGCTGGTGATTGCTTTTGGCCTTTATCCTGTGCCTGTTTTGCAGGCGGCAAGCTTAGCTTTGCATTTGCCTGTTGATTATGCAGCAACTGCCTGGGGGCTTTCCTGGGCTGGTGTTGGTGCAGCTGTGGGCTATAAGCCGCTGCTGCTGTTAGCACTGCTTGCAGTTCTGAGCATCATTGTATGGTTGTGCGTGCGTTCCTCTTTTGTGGCGCAGGATGTTACCTGGAACTGCGGTACTTATCCCACTGCACGCCAGCAATATTCCGCAACAGGCTTCAGCAAGCCTGTGCGCCGTGCGTTTGATTATCTCCTGAAGCCTAAGCGTCAGGTTACTTACATGCGTAAGGATCACGCTTATTTTGGTCGTCAACTCTCTTATAAATTAGAAATTCCTGATATGATTACGGAAAAATTATATCTGCCCTTCCAAAAGCATTTTGTAGGCATTTCCGCTTTTCTGCGGCGCCTGCAGCAGGGCAGTGTGCGTTTATATGTTGCTTATGTAATGGTGGCGATGATGCTGGTGTTAGTGTGGGGGGCGTTGTATAAATGATGGAATTACAAAACGATTTACTGCAATTATCCCTTGGCCTTGCGCAGGCTGTACTGCTCTTAATCTGCGCACCGCTCGTAACCGGCATCGTGAAAAAGGTGAAGGCTACGCTGCAAAACCGTATGGGTGCGAGCGTGTGGCAGGAATATTATGATATACGTAAATGGTGGGGCAAAAAGACGATGCTTACGCCGTATACGGGGATGCTGTTCCGCCTTGCGCCCTGTGTGTATTTTATTACGACGGTAGCAGCGGCTTGTATGCTGCCCGGCTTTTTAGGGGGGCAGGCAGGCTTTGGCGATGTCTTCGTGTTCGTGTATCTTTTAGCTTTAGGCCGTTTCTTTATGGCGGTTTCTTCCATGGATGCTGCTACTGCCTTTGGCGGGATGGGCGGCAGCCGTGAGGTTTATGTGGCAGCCTTTGTAGAGCCTGTGGT
>CAVKDE010000230.1:0-3159 GCA_963654835.1 Duodenibacillus sp.
TAGTCCAATTTATAGAAATAATAAGCTTATAAAATAAATTTATAGAGAGATAACGTTACAGATGGCGCATTAATTGCAATAGAAAAAGACATAGATAGGACTGTATTTCATAGAAATAGCTTGCTTGTATTCCTTTTGTGATATATAATATATCATGAAAGGAATATTATATATGGAGATTAAGTTTTATGAGGATCAAGGTGGTCGAATTCCTGTCAGAGAATTTTTGGATAGTCTTGATATAAAAATGCGGCAGAAAATGTTACGCTCTATTCAGGCATTACAGGATATGGGTGTTGCTCTTAGAATGCCACTTTCAGAGCCTTTAGATGACGGTATTTTTGAACTTCGTGCGAAGGTTGGTACGAATATCAGTCGGGTGATGTATTTCTTTGTAATTGGTAATCGAGCAGTTTTAACGCATGGCTTTATCAAGAAAACGCAGAAAACACCGCCACGCGAGATAGAGCGTGCTAAGAAAATACGTGATGACTATATGCAACGGTTGAAATTCTAAGGAGGTTGGTATAATGGACGATTTCGATAAATATCTTAAGGAGCAAATGGCTAATCCTGAATTTAAAAAAGAATGGGATGACAGTGAACTGGAATATCAGCTAATGATGATGATATTAAAAGCAAGAAATGAACAGCATTTAACGCAGTCTGAATTAGCAGAACGCACTGGTATACGGCAGTCGAATATCAGTCGTATTGAAAAAGGGCAGTCCTTGCCTTCAATTTCTACGTTGTGTAAAATTGCGCATGGATTGGGTAAACAATTGCAAATAAAATTCGTGTAATAAAAATAGGAACTTTCTTAAAGCAAGAAGGTTCCTATTTTTATTATACATCAAAACTTAAACAGCTTGATGAATTCCATCACGGCGTTAGGGATATAAACATTGTGCGGCAAAAGCAGGGAGTATTTTCTTTCTGCCAGCGGTGATTGTAATTTAAAGAAGTGCAGATTGTCCTCACTTCCTTTGACGAGCCTGTCGCTGATAAAGGTTGCGCCTATGCCGTGCTCCGCAAGCTGGAAAGCTGTAACGAGCTGCGGAACTTTCACTTTGATGCGGGGGAGAATTTCTGCTTCTTCAAACATTTTGAGCGTGCGCATACCTAAATTGACATGCGCGTCAATGCGAATGAAGTTGAAATCTGTAAACTGGTGCAAATCAACAGCAGGACAATTATCTTGCAGATGTGCGCCAACTTTAATTTCTTCTGCACTTAGGCTTTGCTCTAATAAATTATCGCAGAGCGCGAAGCTTTGCGGTACTGCCAGAAGAATGTGGTCAGAAAAAGTGGGATAGCTGTCAAATTCTTTGACAACTTCTTCGTCACAGCTGAAGGTGAAATCCAGCTTGTTATCTTTGAGCATTTCAATGAGTACATCTGAGCTCGTTTCGGACATCGTGATATTGATGTTAGGAAAGAGCGTGTTGAATTTAGCGATATAAGGAGGCAAAAGATAAGCGTTCATATAATGCGTGCCACCGATAGTTAAATCGCCAGCCTTTAAATTGTGCATATCGTCAATCTGCTGTTGGAGTTCTTTTTCCAGCAGCAGTTCTTTTTTTATATGCTCTATGTAAAGTTTGCCTACGCTGGTGAGTGTGAGCGGACGCTGGTTGCGGTTAAAAATAGCTGCGCCGATTTCCTGCTCCACTTTTTTGATAGCGATACTTAGCGCAGGCTGCGTGATGAATAATGCTTCGGCGGCTTTGGAAAAGCTGCCATTTAAATAGACCTGATAGATGTAAGTTTTTTCTAGCTGCATATATAAATCTCCTTTATAGAAGTATTAGTACTATAAATTTGATTATATAACAAGTTGGTGGTATAGTAAAGTCATAAATTCAAGGGAGGTAAAAATAATGGTAACTGAAATGTACCAGGTATCAACCCTGCAGGCTTTAGCCAAAGGTGATTTTTATGGCAATGCTACCATTGGTGAGCTGCTTAAAAAAGGTGATATCGGCCTAGGCACTTTCAAGGCTGTAGATGGTGAAATGATTGTGCTGGATGGCAAATGCTATCGTGCGAAAGCAGATGGCACAGTAAAGCTGGCTGCGGCTGACGACAGCACGCCGTTTGCCTCCGTTACTTTTCTTAATAAAGATATTATTTTTAAGCTGGGTAAGCTTGCTAATATGAATGAGCTTTTAGCAAAGCTTAATGAAGCTGCTAAAGCCAACGGCGAGAACAACATCTACGCCTGCCGTATTGACGGTAAATTTAGCGAGGTATACGCCCGTTCTGAGATGGAACAAAAAAGCGAGCCTTACAAAACTTTCGCTAAGGTTTTAGAAACTGATCAGCGTGAGTTTAATTTTAAAAATGTCAGCGGTACGCTTGTGTGCGTGTATTTTCCTAAATACATGGATGGTTTAAATGTTGCAGGCTGGCATGTGCACTTCATCTCTGATGATAGAACGCAAGGCGGTCACGTTTTTAACTGCGCTTTAGATGAGGCTGTAGCCTATATGGGTAAAACCAGCGGTTTCACCTTTAGCATACCTAATACAGATTATTTTCAAAAGCTGAATCTTACTGATGTTTCCCAAGAGGAAATTGAAAGTGTGGAGAAAGCGGGTAATTAAACTTTAAACATTAAAATTTGCAGCTAAGGCTGCGCATGGAGGGAAAACAATGGATAAACAAGAACAAGTTGAAAAACTTACAAACTATGTAGCAAATTTTGTTGCGCACACCGCTAAGGTTCTGCCTGACGATGTAATTGCCAAACTCGATGAGCTGGCAGAAAAAGAAGACAGCCCGCTGTCTAAAACTATCTACCAAACCATGAAGCTCAACCAAAAGCTGGCAAAAGAGCTGAACCGCCCGAGCTGTCAGGATACTGGTGTTATGCAGTTCGTTGTAAGATGTGGCACTAACTTCCCGCTGATTAACGAATTAGCAGATTTACTGAAAGAAGCAGTTATGCGTGCTACCAAAGCTGCTCCGCTGCGTCACAACAGTGTTGAAACCTTTGATGAATACAACACCGGTAAAAATGTTGGTACCGGTACGCCTACCATTTTCTGGGAAATCGTACCGAACAGCGATGAGCTGGATTTATACACCTACATGGCTGGCGGCGGCTGCAGCCTGCCGGGTAAAGCAATGGTGCTGATGCCTGGTGCGGGCTACGAA
>CAVKDE010000231.1:0-3143 GCA_963654835.1 Duodenibacillus sp.
ATTGAAGGCGGGGAAGATTTGCGTTTTATCTCCCGCCGCATTGTAATCTGCGCGGCAGAAGATGTAGGCCTTGCTGATCCGCAGGCTTTGGTGGTGGCGAACGCTGCCGCTCAGGCTGCTGATTTTGTCGGCTGGCCGGAGGCGCAGATTCCGCTGGCGGAGGCTGTGTGCTACATCGCCAACGCGCCCAAGAGCAACACTGCTTATATGGGGATTGCCAACGCGCGTCAGGATGTGCGCAGCAAAAACTGCGGCAGCGTGCCCAAGCATCTGCGTGATGCGCATTATCCTGGCGCAGCCAAGCTTGGACATGGGCTGGAATACAAATATCCGCATAACTACCCCGGTGGCTGGGTAGCGCAGCAATATCTGCCTGATGAGCTTATCGGCAGGCATTATTACGTGCCTAGCGGTAACGGCGAAGATAAGGGAAGAAGAAATTAATCCGCTAAAAATCCTTGACTATCTGCCTAGCATATAGTGTATATTTAAGCAATAGTCAAGGAGGTGAAAATAATGACTTGTACACACCCTAAGTTTGCAGTGCCACAAGATGCACATGGCAAGCATCGTTATGAAAGTGCAATGAAACACGTAGAGGCAGCTAAAAAAGCCGGTAAATCCAGTGAAGAAATTCATGCGCTTTTCAAAAAGGTGATGGCGTTCGATCCTAAAGATATTGATTCTATCCCTAAGGACGAAGCGCACGCTAAATATCGCACGGCGATGGTGCATATGCAAAAAGCTTTAGCTGGTGGCAAAAGCACTGCAGAAGCACACGCAATCTTCCACAAAATTTTAAATGGAGAAACCTCTGGTCACTGCCACGCAAAATAATGGTAAAAAATGAAAGCACCGTATTCCTGATAATAGGTTTACGGTGCTTTTTCTTGCTAAAGTAAAGGCGTCATGTATAGAGGAAGATAGACAATACCATCTTCAACCTTTAAATCGCTGCTGTGCAAAACATAAGGAAGATTTAGAAGCTCATTATATTTTTTTATGAATTTGCGGATAGAAGTTAAAGTATAATTTTTACTAGATTTAACTTCTATGGGAGAGATATTATGGCGGTTACTTATTTTACTTTTAGCTATAAGAAAATCAATTTCCATACGTGAAGAAGCATCTTCTCGCGAAGAATTAGTGTAGAAGTAAAGCTTGTGACCATTGGCAACAAGCATTTGCGCTACTATGTTTTCGACAATCATCCCTTTATTTACTTCTAGTTTGTCAAAAAGAAGTTTGCGATAGATATCCTCATGGACAAGTCCTTTTTCATCAAAAGCGTGACTGATAAGTAAACCTGTATCAGCCATATAACACTTTAAAAGTCGCTTATCTATATTGAGACGCAAACCAAGATTTGGTTCGGTTGAATTGTAACACATATTAGCAATCATAGCATCTGCTAACCAAAAAATTGCCTCTTTGTATTCGTTAAAGCGTGCTCCTTGCTTAAGGGAAGAAAGCTTAAAATGTTGATGTTGATTTTTTAATTGTGAAGGTATTTCATTAAAAATAGCTTCGACATCAAGTGCATAGGAATCTGCGTGTTTACGTATATCGTCACGATATAAATTCAGGATTCGTCTTTTAGCTTTGTCGACTTTATTAAAATCATTGGTCTTGATAAAAGTATCTACCACTTGTGGCATACCACCAACAATAATGTATTGCCTAAGATAATTCATTGCTTTACGATGTAAGGCCTGTCCTAGAGGTCGTTGTTTTTCATAGCAATCTTTAATAATGTTCATTAGTGTGTTATTTCCTGTAGCCCAAAGGAATTCTTCAAAATCAAGAGGCTGCATTTCTAAGTGATCTTCTTCAGAAGGAATAAGTATATCTTTAACATTTTTCTTTATAGAAATTAATGATCCTGTTTCAATATAATCATAACGTCCATCAGCTACAAGATATTTAATTGCGGAACGTGCTCTAGGAAAAAGCTGTACTTCGTCTAAAATTATTAGTGTTTGGCGTGGATATAAGGTAACATTAAAAATTCCAGATAAATATAAGAAAAATGTATCTAAGTCATTAAGATAATCTTCAAATAAACTTTTTACTTCTTGTCCTGCTGCGTTAAAATCTATTAAAATATAAGATTTATATTCTGCTTTGGCAAATTGTTCTACAATATAACTTTTCCCAACTCGGCGGGCACCTTTTATTAAAAGGGCAGATTCTCCGTTGCTTTCTTTCCATTTTAATAGTTCATTATATATTTTTCTTTTTAGCATTTTCGTAGTTCCTTTCTACAATTTAACACAAAACGCGATTTTTTATATTCTCATTTTAACATAAAACGAGATTTTTTAACAGCATAAATGTACACAAAACGCGATTTTTTTACAATCATTTCTACACGTTTTCAAGAGTTTTAAGATACCCAATACACACGAAAACGAGAATTTTTAGCATACTAAAGTAAGATTGCATCTAACGCGAGTAATAGCATTTTTGTTTGCACGATTTTAGAGGGTAGAGTAGGTATATAGTTGCGATAAAAAGCATTTTAACACGATTGATAATTCATCTCTTTTGACGAACTTATGAAATGATTTATGTTAGCATTAGCTATTGCGATTCACAAAAAATACATTTTTTTATAGAATTGACTTGACAGTCATAGATAAATGTGTTAAGCTTGCGACAGTAACTGATATCAATAAGATTTTAGACGCAAGAAATACCCCCCCCTAAAGAATAATAATTATCGCTAATTTTTATTCAACATCGTTTCCTGCGACAAGGCTTATCCACGGTTACTAGACAATTTAAAAGTTAATATCGGCAATCAGGATGCACTTAGCGCGAGCTAAAAGTGCTTTGCAGGGAAGTTAGATGTAATTTCAACGCTGTTCCGCAACTGTGAAAGTGAGCTATATCATCGTTTAAGACAAGTTCTTATACCTCTTACCAAGAGATGACTACGCAATGACCTTAAGCCAGGGTACTGACTGATTGCTTTTTAGTAAAGATCTACGAGAATAGGACTTTATTAATTGATATAGTGGTCCCTAACTATACATTGAGTGTCCTGTTATCGCTGGATCTGTGCGAGTAAATTTAGCATGGTTCGAGCCTTATTGAGCTATGCTATTTTTTTGTGAGTAAAAATGTATTTTATACTAAGA
>CAVKDE010000232.1:0-2651 GCA_963654835.1 Duodenibacillus sp.
GATCCTATGGTGCTGATGCGCATCAAGATGAAGGAAAAAGGTATGTCCATGCTGGGTATGTTCGCGATGATGAGCGGTGGCAAGATCAAACCTGTTGCTGTTGTGAAAGGCGATTATGATATGGTGCAGGGCGTAAGTGCTTTCTTAGAGCAGGCCGGGATTAAGGTGGAGCATAAGATGTGCGCGCACAGCCTGAAAAATATCGTAGAGCCTGCGGAAGGAGTAGAAGCGTTCGCCGAGGAGCGCGAATGGCTGGAAGAAATCAAGCCTTTGCGTAAAACGCTGGTTTTAGCGGATGATGTGGCACTTTTGCAGTGTGATGAGAGCAATACGAAGGTGCTGATTAGTGCGCCGTTCTTTAACGGCGTAGTGGCAACGCACTTGCCGTTTATGGGCGAAAAGGGTGCGGATTTCCTGCTGGAGAAAATTCAGGGGTATTATCAGAGCTTTTAACGAGGTATAACATGAAACTAAGAAATATTTTATTATGTACGGCTTTGCTGTGCATGGGTGCTGTGGGCGTGGCAAGCGCAGCGCAGTTTAGTGATGCGCAGAGCGGCAAGGAGCTGAGCGCAGCGCAGCTGGCGCACAAGCTGCAAAAATATGATGTGGTGTTCTTTGGCGAATTTCACGACCAAGGCGAAATCCACGAGGCAGAACTTACTCTGCTTAAAGAGCTGCATAAAGTGCAGGGTGATAAATTAGCCATGAGCATGGAAATGTTTGAAGTGGATAACCAGGGTAAGCTTAATGCCTTTTTAGCTGGTGAACTGAGTGAGGAAGATTTTCTTGCTACCAGTCGTCCGTGGCCCAATTACCGCACGGATTACGCTCCGCTCGTAAATTTTGCTAAAGAAAACAACATGCCTGTTGTCGCTAGTAATGTACCACGCTTTTTGGCTGCCCATGTGGCTAAGAACAACGCTTCTACCGCAGGTATTGAAGAACAATTTGTGCAGTATCTGCCCAAAGATACCTATGCTCCCGAAGGTGCGTATAAAGATAAATTTTACGCGCAGATGAATTCCCCGGAAGCACCGATGAAAATGCCGCCGCAGCGTCTGGCTGCTGTTTACGCAGCGCAATGCTTAAAAGATGATAAGATGGCGGAAAGCCTTGCTGCTTTTACGGATGCCAACCCTAAAATGCAGGTGCTGCACGTTAACGGCTGCTTTCATTCAGACGCACATTTAGGCACTGCGCAAAAGCTGGAGGCGTTGCGTCCTAAGCTGAAAGTTGCTGTCATTACGCCGATGGAGCGCAAGCACAAGGATAATAAAGCTGACGGTGATTTTATCGTGTGGTTTGACCGCGTGACGAAAAATAACTGATCTTTGAGCAAAAAACGCCATAATAATTTCATAGAAAAACATAAAGTTACCTATTGCTAACTTTTGCATAAAGTGCTACAATAAGCATAAGGTTAGCTATACCTAACTATAAGGAGAACACCATGAAATTATTTGGCTTTAATACTTTTGACGAGCTGCTTGCTTATAACTGTGCACCAGTTCTGGCTGGCATCAAACCGTCTAATCTGCTGTCGCTGATGCCTGATGACGGCGAAGAAATTGATAAGCTTTTAGTGCAGTACAATGCGCAGTTTGCCGAGCGTGGCATTGTGTTTAAAAGACTGTGCGCGTGTACGAAGCGTGTGCTGGTGCTGGTATATAATCCTGTGCAGCTGCGTGAATTAGTACGCGAGCCCGGTTATGCAGCGTATCTGATTGCCGCAGGTTATGAAGCAAATGCGACGCTGGAAGAGGATTTGGCGATGCTGGAGCAGCGTTTGAGCGGAAAAAATGGTTTTCCGCATGAGATTGGTGTTTTCTTGGGCTATCCTTTGGAGGATATCTTAGGCTTTGTGCTGAATAAAGGCACAGGCTGCAAGTATAGCGGCTATTGGAAAGTTTATGGCGATGTACCCAAGGCGCAAAGTTTATTTGCTGCCTATGAGCATTATCGTGATATTATATTACAAAAGCTGGCAGCTGGGCTGCCGTTAAAAGTAGCTGTAGCTACATTGTAAGGAGGAAATTACATGAAACAAATTCCTGTTATTTATTGGACCGGTACCGGTAATACTCAAATGATGGCAGACGCTATTGCTGATGCGATCAATGCTGCTGGTGCTGAAGCTGTTGTAAAAAATGTATCTGAAATCAGTGCTGATGAAGCTGCTAAATATGATGCTTTAGCTCTTGGCTGCCCGGCAATGGGTGCAGAAGTGCTGGAAGAGTGCGAATTTGAGCCTTTCTTCACTGAGTTGGAAGGTCAGCTGAGCGGTAAAAAAGTTGCATTGTTCGGCTCTTATGGCTGGGGTGGCACCTATATGCAGGATTGGGAAGCACGTGTTAAAGACGCAGGGGCTGAACTTGTTGCTGACGGCGTGCTGGCACTGGGCGCACCTGACGACGAAGCAATGGAAAAATTGGCAGAAGCCGGCAAACTGCTTGCTGAATAATTAAAAATATAAATTAAGCCGAGAACCTTTGAGAGTGTTGGTTCTCGGCTTTTTTGCGTGCTTACGCTAATTTGATGGAAATTTTTGTGATATATTCTTCTGGAATATTTGTAATCCAATAATTTTTTACTTGTGTGACGAAAAAATCACCTTCTGCTTGGAGCTTGTTTTTTTCTAGATATTTTTT
>CAVKDE010000232.1:2661-3133 GCA_963654835.1 Duodenibacillus sp.
TGTGCAGAAAATACCTTTAGAATATAAAGTTAGATAATCACCTTTTGGCTTAATAAAAAGTTTTTCTGTATCTAGTTTATGACTAAGATGATGATAAAAATTTTTGATGTAAATTTTCTGCTGTTTGGCTATTGTTGTATGGTCAATAACGTAACCTGTCATATAATTATTGAGATTCATATATGTTTGCAATTCACTAAAATGCAGCCCATAAATCTTATTTCTGCTTTTCATAGTATTATTTTGTAGTAGTTTTTTGCTTAGAAAAAGATATTCTTCATCTTCTTCGCTAATGATAAAGGCATCCAAAGATAAGTGCTTGATTGATTCTAATGCTTGAATTTGGTAAGCTAGCTCTTGTCGCATTTGTATAAGCGAATAAATGGATTTTTCTATGAGCATATCTTGGCTAACCAATAATTGCTCGTAGTTTTGTGCTGATTTATGCTTTAAATACTGCTCTATATCTGCC
>CAVKDE010000233.1:0-3107 GCA_963654835.1 Duodenibacillus sp.
CTCCTAATCTCTGTAACCTAACTGTTTTAACACCTTATCCTTATTGCGCCAATCAGGCTTAACCTTCACCCACAAATCAAGGAACACCTTGCAATACAGCAAATTTTCAATATCAGCACGTGCCTGCTGCCCAATTTTTTTCAGCAGGCTGCCTTTAGCACCAATAACAATGCCCTTTTGCGATTCACGCTCCACAAAAATGGTAGCGCGGATATAAACATTTTCGTCATCACGTTCCTTAAATTCATCCACCTCAACTGCGATAGAATGCGGAATTTCATCACGCGTCAGGCGCAGCACCTTCTCGCGAATCATCTCTGCGGCAATCACGCGCTCCGGCTGATCCGTAATCATATCCTCCGGGAAGTACGCAGGTCCTTCCGGCAGATGCTTAGTAATCTCCTGAACTAATCCTGGGAACTCGCTGTCATTAAGCGCAGAAACAGGCACCAACGCAGCAAATTTATACTGCTTGCTGTAATCTTCCATAATTTTAAACAGCTTCTGCTTATCTGCCAGCTTATCAATTTTATTAACAACTAAAATAACAGGCGTTTTCACCTTGCGCAAAAGTTCTAAAATGTAATCCTCGCCTGCGCCACGCTTTTCCGTTGCATCTACAACAAACAGGATAACATCCACTTCCTGCAGCGTTCCTTCTGCTGTACGCACCATGTATTCACCCAGCTTGTGATGCGGTTTATGAATACCAGGCGTATCTAAAAACATAATTTGTGCGTTATCCGTATTCATAATGCACATAATCTTGTTGCGCGTTGTCTGCGGTCTGTCAGACATAATCGCAATTTTTTCGCCAATAAGACTATTGGTCAAGGTAGATTTACCCACGTTCGGACGACCTACCATAGCGGCAAAGCCGGCATAATGTTTTTTCTCTTGCTTTTCTATGTTAATCACTCCTAAATTCTCTTACAGGCTAAAGCCATAGGGAAGCAAATCTTCTAACGTGCAGATTTTGCACTCTCCCTTAAGATTAGCCAAAATAATCGTTTTAATTTTAAACTCGCTCATAACCTGCCTGCAAGCACCACAAGGCGAAACGGGCTTTAGCGTATCTGCTACCACGCACAGCGTCTCCAGCTCGCGCTCCCCCGCGCCAACTGCGCTAAACATCGCATTCCGCTCACCGCACACGCATAAACCATACGATGCATTTTCAATATTGCAGCCAGTATAAATTTTTCCATTCGCACAACGCACCGCTGCCCCCACAGCAAAATGAGAGTAAGGGATATACGCATTTTTACGCGCCGCCACCGCTGCATCGTAAAGCTCGCGATAAGCTGCTGGCAATTGTTCTAAATTAACATTTTGCATAAGTTCACCTCAGTAAGCAATTAAAATATCGTGGTGCGAATAAAAATTTTAGTAAATGAGTGCCTGGATTCAAAGAAGTGTCGCAATGTTTGAGCGATAAGCTTTTATATATTGCAAAATTTTATCGCTTAGCGCGAGTTTTGCGGCACTTTGTCTTGAATCTGCATGAAATTTACGTTAAAAATTTTTCCTGAGCAAAACGATATTTAATTGCGATGCTTTCAATGCATTCCTGTCGGATGGTCAAAAAACTCCTCTGAAAGATTAATCGCGCGCAACGCCTCTTCTTCCTTCACCCGCATCACAGCCTTATCTTCATCCGTCATATGATCATAACCCAAAAGATGGAACATTCCATGCACCGCCAAATAAGTCATCTCGCGCTCTAAACCATGACCATATTCCTCCGCCTGGCGCAACGCTGTTTCCGCAGAAATAATAATATCACCAAAAAGATGCTCCTCAGGTCCGCCGACAAGCTCAGGCTCATCACTGTCATCTGCATCCTCATCGAGCGCAAAACTTAAAACATCAGTAGGTTTATCCATGTGGCGATATTCGCGATTCAGCACATGAATCTCCGCATCATCTACAATTGTCACGTCCACTTCAGCGTCCTCACCCAAATCATTTAAGCGCGCCACAGCATGCAATCCTTCCTGCAAACGCTCTAAAACAATGTCCGCAAGCTCTATTTTTTCCTGCGCATTTTCTAAATTTATTATCATAATCTTATCTCCATCATCATTAAAACTTTTGCATATAGTGCCTTATGGTTTAACCTGCTCCTTGTCAAAGGCTTCATAGGCCTTAATAATAGAACCAACTATTTCATGACGCACAACATCCTGCTGACTGAACTTAATCACGCCAATTCCGGGTACATTGCGCAAAATATAAGCAGCATCCTTTAAACCGCTATTTTTATTTCCCGGTAAATCAACCTGCGTAACATCACCCGTAATAACCATCTTGCTGCCAAAGCCAAAGCGCGTCAAAAACATCTTCATCTGCTCAGGCGTAGTGTTTTGCGCCTCATCTAAAATAATAAAAGCGTCATTAAGCGTGCGCCCGCGCATATACGCCAGCGGAGCAACCTCAATCGTTCCCTTCGAGAGATACTTCTGGAACGTCTCCGCACCCAGCATATCATAAAGGCCATCGTAAAGAGGACGCAGATACGGATCAACCTTATCCTGCATATCACCAGGCAAAAAACCTAGCTTTTCTCCCGCTTCTACCGCAGGACGTGTAAGGATAATACGTTCCACTTCTTTTTTCTTTAATGCAGCTACTGCAAGTGCCACAGCCAGATAAGTTTTACCTGTACCCGCAGGACCAATACCCAGCGTAATATAATTCTTGCGGATTGTTTCCACATATTGCCACTGCCCCAGCGTTTTGGCCTTCACCTGACGGCCACGGTTATTGACGATAATTGTATCAGCATACATACGGTGCAGGCTTTCCAAGCGTCCTTCCTTTACCATAAACATGCTGTAACGCACATCATGCGTCGTCAGCGGCAAACCCTGACGGTATAAAAAGAGGAGCTCCTGCATCAGCTGCTCTAAAAGCTCCACTTCCGCACGCACGCCGCTAATAGCCAAAGTATTCCCACGCGCCACTAAAGTGCAAGCAGCAAAGCCACTACGAATCAAGCGCAAAAGTTCATCATTGCGCCCGCAGATGCCTACCATCTCCTGCTGGCTCGCAGTTTCCAAAATCACCTGCAAAGTTTCTTCAGCCAAAAAAGTTCCCCCTCACGC
>CAVKDE010000234.1:0-3106 GCA_963654835.1 Duodenibacillus sp.
CATTAACATAATCCGCCATGAATTTATCCACAGCATCATCAACCATTACGTTCTGCGCAAGCAGGCTGTCTTTAATCTCCGGCGAATTACACAAGATATTATTGATACTCACAGCGTTGATGCTCACGCGGTCATAGATAACACTTGCCACCTTCTGCGTAGTAAACAGCGAAGCAGGCAAAAGCGCAATGCACACAACCAGCGTAATCAGCAAAACTATCTGCTGCGACAAAGAAAAGTTTTTGACTAACTTAATATTAAATTTATGCTTAAATTTTTTCCACATCTGCGGGTACCGTCAGGAACTGTATACCGGGATTACGTTCCAATATCCAATTCAACGACCACTCGTTATTTACTAAAATAACAGGACGGTCTTTTTTATCGTAGACAAGCATACCGTTATCTAAGCCTTTAATATTTTCAACCAGTTTTTTATCTTCCGCATAAACCCAACGCGCTACAGAATACGGCAGCTGGTTCATCAAAAGCTGCGCACTGTATTCATTCAGCAGGCGATATTCCAAAACTTCCAGCTGCAAAACGCCGACAACGCCGACGATATAGCTTTCCAAGCCCACGCCTTCCTGACGGAAAACCTGGATAGCACCTTCCTGCGACAGTTGGATAATGCCTTTTTCAAACTGTTTGCGTTTTAAGGAATCCTTCGGCTGCACGCGGGCGAAAATTTCTGGCGGGAAAACAGGGAAATCTTCAAACTGCAATTTTAAGCTGTTATCACTCAAAGAATCGCCAATGCCAAAAATACCGGGATCAAATACACCGATGATATCACCGGGATATGCTTTTTCTACAATTGTGCGCTCCTGCGCTAAAAATTGCTGCGGCTGAGCCAGTTTTACCATCTTGCCCGATTGCTTGTGGTAAACACTCATGCCTTTTTCAAAAGTACCAGAACAGATACGCATGAAAGAAATTCTGTCACGGTGGGCAGGATTCATGTTAGCCTGGATTTTGAAAACAAAAGCAGAGAATTTTTCGTTCTCCGGCTCTATTATTGTACCATCTTGCAACGCTCTTGGCTGTGGCTTAGGAGACAGTTCCAAAAATTTTTCCAAAAAGCTTTGCACGCCAAAGTTCGTCATCGCGCTGCCAAAGAACATCGGTGTTAAATCACCGGCGTTAACTTTTTCCATGTCAAACTCATCGCCTGCCATATCTAAAAGCTCAATATCGTTACACAGGTTTTCGTACAAATCATCACCCAGCAGCTCGCGGATTTTAGGATCATCTAAAGAACCCGTGGTAGATTTCAGTTTGTTGGAACCGTGGCTGGTATCATCTTCAAACAGTTCAATCGTATTTTCCAGACGGTTATACACGCCTTTATAGTGGCCGTCAATACCGATAGGCCAGTTAATCGGATAAGCGCGGATGCCCAGCACTTTTTCCAGCTCGTCCATTAAATCAAACGGATTACGGCCATAACGGTCCAATTTGTTGATAAAGGTAAAAATGGGCAGGCGGCGGCGGTGGCAGACCCAGAACAGTTTCTTCGTCTGCGGTTCTACGCCTTTGGCTGCGTCAATCAGCATGACAGCACTATCTGCTGCCATCAGCGTGCGATAAGTATCCTCGGAGAAATCCTGGTGACCGGGAGTATCAAGAATGTTTACGCGGTAGCCATCGTAATCAAACTGCAAAACAGAGCTTGTTACAGAAATACCACGCTGCTTTTCAATCTCCATCCAGTCAGATACAGCGTGCTTATTGCTTTTTCTTGCTTTTACAGAACCGGCAAGGTGAATAGCTCCGCCGTAGAGCAAAAGTTTTTCCGTTAAGGTTGTTTTACCAGCATCAGGGTGAGAGATAATCGCAAAGGTACGACGTTTCTCAATTTTTTCCAGCAGTTCACTCATTATTTTTCGTTTCCCCCTATTTCTTTAATCTCTGCATAATATTCGCAATTTCTTCTTCATCAGGTTTTAGCTGCGCTGCATCCTCAGGATAATCAGCGTTCTGCTCTTCGTACAGTTTATAAGCGTCCAGAATCTGCGCTTTAATGTAATCAGGCACAGGAATTTCCGTTTGCAGTTCGCCACGCATAGTTACGCGGAAGGCAACATTTTCAAACTTTTCACCGCTATACGTTTCGCAGGTAAAAGAGGTACGCATAAATTCGTCTGTAAAAATGCAGTCTTTAAGATAATGTGCTTTGCGCTCTTTATCCCACGCTTCGTAGAATTTATACAGCTCATGCTGCGCCTCCTGCGGCACATCTTCGCCCAGGACAACGGTTTCTGTTTCTTCAATCGGCGTGCAGTCCATGTTTTCATAAACTGTGCCATCTTCTAGTTCCAGGTTAACCGTCAAAACATAATCCACCTCGCTAAAGCTGGCATTTTTGATATGCCATTTAGCCTGCCATTTAGCGATGCAGGCAGGGCAGATAAACTTGGTATCGCGGATACTGTTATTCATATAATTATCGCGATAATATAATTTTTCGCCAGGTACGAAATGTTCACCGCATTCGCTGCAAACAAAATCCAAAGTACGAATCATAGCGCAGACCTCCTAAATTTAAGCATGAAAAAAGCCTTTACGTTCACGTAAAGGCTGTAGATCCGACATGGTCGGAGCGGCGGGATTTGAACCCACGACCTCTTCCACCCCAAGGAAGCGCTCTACCAAACTGAGCCACGCCCCGAATCACAAGGACTATTATACAGAATCAAAACGGCTTTGTCAACAACTTTTTTATAAAATTTTTACACCGTCTTTATCCAAATTTAAAATATGGTAGCAGGCGTGCTCCCCATTGTCCGCAAAAGCCTTTACCATCGCGTGGGCTATCCCCTTGCAATCGGCATCAGGTGCAGCGTAAGCCATCACGGTGGAGCCTGCGCCGCTGATAATAGCGTTGTAAGCACCTGCCTCCTTCGCCGCCGCGAACACATCACCAAGGCCAGGGATAAGATGCGCCCGATAAGGCTGATGCAGTTTATCCTCCAGCGCCATGCCCAGATATTCATAATTACCGCTTAAAAGCGCACCTACGAGCAGCGAAGCACGCGAAGTGTTGAACACAGCGTCCTTATGCGGCACGTTCGCCGGGATAGCCTGACGTGCGAGCGAGGTAGGC
>CAVKDE010000235.1:0-3098 GCA_963654835.1 Duodenibacillus sp.
GTGTATTACTTGCTGCCACAAAGCAGCTTACGCAACAAATCAACAAACAACATCGAAGCAGCGAAAATAACAACAACGCCCCATTCTTCTGCATTCAGCGGCGTAGTACGCAGCACCCTGCCGCCAACAAAAGTCAGCAGCACCTGGATTACAACAATCAACGCCATAACCTGCAAGAAGCCTTTGTTCAGGCTTATATTCTTGAGCAGGTTCACGCCATCCACGCGCACATTAAAACCGTTTGCTACAGCCATAAAAATATAGGTACAGAAGAAACCTGTATAAGTGTAGATGTGGTTATCTGCATCGCGGAAAAGATGATCAACCCACGCGCTCTTATAGAAAGCAATACCCACGAGTGTCATATAAAGACCATTTACAAGTACACTCGTCAGCATTTTTTTGCTCACAATCGGCGCACTACGACGCTTAGGTGCTTCTTCCAGATATTTTTCCAGTGCCGGTTCGCCGCCAAACGCCAACGCTGCCAAGGTATCCATAACCAGGTTAATCCACAGAATCTGCGTAATCGTCAGCGGTTCATCAATGCCGATAAAGGGAGCAATAAAGTTAATCGCTACCGCCGAAGCATTAATTGTCAGCTGGAAGGTGATAAACTTGCAAATGGAGTTGTAAATCGTGCGTCCATACAAAATTGCCTGCTTGATGCTGAGGAAATCATCATCAAGAATAACAATGTCGCCAGCCTCCTTCGCTACTTCTGTGCCACTGCCCATAGCAAAGCCTACATCCGCTTTTTTTAACGCCGGTGAATCGTTTACGCCGTCACCCGTCATGCCCACAACAAGGTTCACTTCCTGTGCCAGACGCACCAGACGCGATTTATCCATCGGCAGCGCACGTGCCACTACACGCAGTTTAGGCAGCTGCAGTTTGATCTCATCATCGCTCATGCGTGCCAATTCGTCAGATGTCCACACTACTTCATCAGGTTGCTGCAGCAGGCCTGCGTCTTTAGCGATAGCGACAGCTGTTTCACGTCTATCGCCGGTAATCATCACTACCTGTACGCCAGCGTGCTGCACCGCAGCAATCGCTTCCACAGCCTCCGGGCGCACGTCGTCACGAATAGCTACAATGCCGACGAGCGTCAGGCCCATGTTCGGCAGTTCTTCGTTAGGCACACCCTCATACGTGCAAAGTGCCAGCATACGCATCGCCTGCCCCGCCAGCTTTAGCATACGCGCTTCCAGCGCGTCCTTCATTGCATCCTTCAAGGGCAGGCGGCGGCCGTCTGCACCCCAATAGTACGCCGTGCGCAGCAAAAGTTTTTCTGGAGCACCTTTCACGAGGCAATATTCCTCGCCCTGCTCAGGCGCAACATGCGCCCAGGAACATTTGCTGGCACTATTAAACGGTACAAAATGCAAGCGTTTAGGCGTCTGCGCCATGCGGTAGCTGCCAATATATTTATTTAGCGCAGCTTCTGTCATATTGCCGCCCACAATTTTGCCTTCGCTCACAGCAGCGGAGGTATTAAGCACAACGTTCTGGTAAGTCAGCTCTTTAATTTTTTCGGGAAGCACGTCGAAACTTGCCAGTTCCTCCTCAGCACCCGTAATAAATTTCACAACTTCCAGCTTACCCTTTGTAATCGTACCCGTTTTATCCGTGAAAAGCAGGTTCAGGCTGCCTGCTGTTTCAATACCCACAAGCTTGCGCACAAGTACATTATTCTGCAACATCTTACGCATATTCAGCGAAGAAACAATGGCTATCATCAGCGGCAGACCTTCCGGAACAGCCATAACAACAATAACTATCGCCAAAATAACAGCCTGCACAACGTCTTGCAATACTGCGGTCATATTGGCAAAATACGCAGCTACACCGCCTGCAAGAAACATTTTATGCAAGATCACGGCAACAGCAATCAGCACGCCGCCTGCATAACCAAATTTGCTAATCTGTTCGGCCAAACCTTTGAGCTTTAGTTTAAGCGGACTGTCGCGCTCATCATCTTTAAGTTCCTGTGTCAATTGCCCGTAAACAGAAGCTTCGCCAATCTTCACAGCCTGCACCACGCCAGTGCCTTCAACAACAACGCTGCCACGGTAAACGCGCTGCGGGTCAAGGAAATCAATTTTATCATCCCATACAAAACCTTGGGGAGCAACGCTTTTTCTTGCTTCCTCACCTTCACCGTTAAGCACAGATTGGTCAAGGCTGATATCGCCTTCCAGTAAAATTCCGTCTACAGGCACCTTGTCGCCTGCTTCTAAAATAATCGCATCACCAACTACGATATCATCAATCGCAATTTCTACAGGTTCACCATCACGCCACACCTTGCAGCGTATGCGGCTTGCTTCTTCCTGCAGCTTTTGGAAAGCGTTTTCATTGTTGAACTCTGACCAGGTAGAAACAAAAGTTGCCAAAAGAATAGCAAGAAAAATGCCTGCTGTTTCAATCCAGTCGCCATGACCCATGTACACAAAAATTACATTTACCAATAAAGCCACAATTAAAATGCGGATAATCGGGTCTTGAAAATTATCCCGCAGTTTACTCCAAAAAGTCGCTCGTGGCGGTGTCGGCAGTGCATTGCTACCATGTTTCTTGCGCGATGCTTCAACCTGCTCGCTGTTTAAACCAAATTTGCTCATATTCTTCTCCTCCTCAGAAGTGTTTTGCAAGCAATGCCCGCAATAAGCAAAAAGGCGAGACAATGCTGCAAATTTTAATTTACAACAAAGTCTCGCCACTTAATTACAAAGCCGGATTTCGCAGGAAATCGTACTGACGGCAGTGTAAACACGAACCTTACGGTTCATGCCAGCTACTCCCTTTATTTAACGGGATAAAATTGTACGAATGAATTAGTCTGCCCAGACAACCTTCATCAGTTTCGGGTATTCTTCATTCAGATGTTTAAGCACTACGTCAATAACAGCGTGTACCATTTCCGGTACAAACTCGTCATCAGTAGTAGGAATGCAGCTTTCAATAACAAGATCGCCATTTTCTGCTGCATAATATTTAAACACTTTAAAGTTTTCGTTCAGTGCATTCAAATGCTCCAAAACAGCGGCTTTGTTAGCGTCCTTCACAAGGCCTGCACCAACGCGCACTTGCAG
>CAVKDE010000236.1:0-3071 GCA_963654835.1 Duodenibacillus sp.
AGCCATAAATGCGTGCATATTTAGCGATATTATCAATGCCGACGCGGTTGCCCAGCTCGTAAAAGTATACGTTATCACTCTTTGCCAGCGCAGGAATAAACGTCAGCCAGCCTAATACTTCACCGTCCGCATTACCCATGGTAGGAACAAGCGGATGGAAACCGCCGTCATAGATTGATTCATACAAGCCGACTTTGTTCAGCTCGAACGCCGCACTACCTGTAACAATCTTAAACGTAGAACCAGGCGGATATTCACCCGTAATAACTTTGTTATTCATAGGAAAGTTCGGGTCATTATTGATCGCATTCCAGTTTTTAGAAGAAATACCATGCACAAACCAGTTAGGATCATAACCTGGGCGGCTCACCATCGCCCTGATAGCACCATTACGCGGGTCAATAGCCACCACTGCGGCAGCACGCGCGCCCGGTGCAATACCGCTACCGCGCAAATACGCCAGATGTTGATCAGTAAAATCTTCCAATACTTTTTGCAGCTCATAATCCAGCGTCAGCTTGAGGTTTTTACCGGGAACAGGCTTGAGCGAATCATAATGCTTCACCACATTGCCCGCAACATCAACTTCCTCCATAAAGGCACCATCTTCGCCGCGCAGATATTTATCATAAGTTTTTTCTAGACCAGCCTTGCCGACAATGCTGCCCTGGGTTACATCCTTAAACATTCCCTGCTCAATTTCGTAAGCACTCACTTCACCCACATAACCAAGCGCATGCACGGCGAACTCATGATAAGGATAATTACGTATAGGCTGCACAGAAAGCATTACCTCCGGCATATAGCGACGCTGCTCTTCTATCTTAGTTACCAACTGCTGGTCAAGGTTATTCTTTAAAAGAATCGGCTCGTAGAAATTTTCACTCGCCTTAATTTTAGCTTCAATCTCAGCCACAGGCATATCTAAAAGTTCGCTTAAACGCTGTAAAGTTTCCGGTTTATAGCTGGATTGCTTTTGCAAAACTACAGCATAACCGGGCAGGTTATGCACCAGCTCTTTGCCTTCGCTGTCATAAATAATGCCACGCGGAGCAATAATCCGGGACTGACGCAGACGGTTGCCATCAGACTGCTTAGCATAATAATCACCACGCCACAGCTGCAAATACACCATGCGCCCGATAAGCACGGTAAAAAGCACAAAGCAAATAAACAGCATGACATGCAATCTGCCAAATTTTTTATCTTCCATAGACTGCGCCTGCCTCCTTTCCTGCTCTCTTAATAGGAAATATCTTCTTTCTTAATCCATTCATAAATTATCTTAACTATTAAAACTACCGGCCATACCAGCAGTACATTACCAATAATATAGCCAAGGCTTTCTACAGTGTAGCTCCAGAAAATGCTCCAGCGAAAGCCGCTGCGCAAAAGTTCCAGCCACCAATACACAAAACGCAGGATAAAGCTGCACGTAGCAATGGCACTCATGTGATAAATAAAATTATCCTTAAAAACCTTTTCCTTCGTCATACCGATAAGATAGCCAAAGCAGATACGGCTTAAAATATGGTAGCCAAATACGCCCACCGTCATTGCATCCTGAAAAAAGCCCACTACGCCGCCAGCCAAAGCACCAGCCTGCTTGCCGCGCAGCATAGCGTAAGCGTAAAGTGCAAGCAGCACCAGATCGCAGGAAAGCCAGCCTGTAAAATAGACGGAAAGCGAACCCTGCAAAAGCAACAAGAACAGAAACAGGACGGGCCAAATCAGTTTCCTCATTTTGCCTGTCCTCCTTCTAATACAATTTTCGGTTCAGGTGTAAAGGCAGTAATAACCAAAACCTGCTCTACGTCCGCAATATCAGCAGCAGGCTGCACATCTGCTTCCTGCAAAAGGCCCACGCTGTCCATCTGCGTTGCCGTCACTTTGCCGATAAGCACATCCGCAGGATGGCTGCCGCTGTAGCCGCTGGTAACGATAATATCGCCTTCACGCAGGCTGGCATCACGGAACACGTGCTCCAAAAGCAGCGTATCCTTCGCCGTAATGCTGCCACCCACTACGCCCACAGCACGGGAATCAGCACGCAGCACACGCGCGCCCACACGGCAGCGTGGCGAGTTCAAAAGCAGCACGCGCGCATAATCGTCGTACACTTCGTCCACTACGCCGATAAGCCCTCCGTTCACTACTGCCATATCCGCCTTCAAGCCTTTTCCTTTGCCCGCGTCAATATAGATGCAGTCACGCATATCGCCAAAATTGCGCGCGATAACCTTCGCCGCTACCACCTTTTGGCTTTTGTGCTGTTCCTTGTAATCCAAAAGGGCGCGCAGCTGCTGGTTTTCCGCAAACAGCGAGGCCATCTGGATGTTGGCACTGCGCAGCTCCGTATTTTCTTCTTTTAACTTTTTGTTTTCGCTCTGCAATACTGTTAAAGCCTTCCAATAGCCACGGATGCCATCCCCGGCTGCGCCAAGATTCGTCAGCCCGCTTTCTACCGGCAAAACAACTGTTGCCACAGCACTGTTCACCAGCGGAAAACGGCTTCTACCTGCTACAGCCATTGCCAGCATACACAGCATAACAACGACAAACAGTACGCACAGCATGACCTTCTTACTCATGCGCTCTACCTATTATTTAGAAGTCATAAATCCCTTACGGTAAATATCAATATTTTCTACAGCGATACCTGTACCCAGTGCAACACAGTTCAGTGCTTCATCAGATACAAAAACAGGCATACCTGTCTCTTTAGAAATCAATCTGTCCAGATTACGCAGCATAGAGCTGCCACCGGTCATAACAATACCTCTATCCATAATATCAGCAGAAAGTTCAGGCGGGGTACGCTCCAAAGTGTTACGAACAGCGTCTACAATCATGCTTACAGGCTCATTAACAGCCTCACACACATGGTTAGCGTTCACCTCAATGCTCTTAGGCAAACCGCTGAGTAAATCACGGCCACGCACTTCCATTACAGCAGGATTTTCTACCGGCATAGCCGTACCGATATCAATTTTAATATTCTCTGCTGTACGCTCGCCGATAAACATATTAAAAGTTTTGCGGATATAACGCACAATAGCACTATCAATAGC
>CAVKDE010000237.1:0-3050 GCA_963654835.1 Duodenibacillus sp.
ACTACACGACGACGGCGCATTGCGCTCATTACGCGTTGCAGCTCACGTGCAGTATCCATAGAAGTCAGGCAGGCAATTGCATGCTCTACGGTAGAACGGCGAATCTTGAAGCCATCGCGTTCAGCATCACGGCCGTGGTTCGTAGTATTGATAACCATACTGATACGGCCAGCTTTGATATCGTCTAAGATATTAGGACTGCCTTCGCTGACTTTGGTAGCAACGTTAACTTGTACGCCGTGCTGCTGCAGATATTCTGCCGTACCACCGGTAGCAGTTACAATGTAGCCCAAATCTTCAAAGCCACGGGCAATTTCTACAGCCTCAGCCTTATCCATATCCGCAACGGTAATCAGAATAGAGCCTTCGTGCGGCACGTTAATACCAGAAGCGATGCAGGCTTTATAAAGTGCGCGGCTATACTGGTAATCGCACGCCATAACTTCGCCAGTAGATTTCATTTCAGGCCCAAGGGTGATATCAACATTGCTCATCTTGTTGAAGCTGAATACAGGAGCTTTTACAGCATAGTAATCAGGGAACAGACGCAGACCAGGTTTAAAGCCCTGCTCACGGATGGATTGACCCATAGCGCACTTCGTCGCAACATCAACCATAGATACACCAGTTACCTTGCTCAAGAACGGTACAGTTCTGGAAGAACGCGGGTTAACTTCAATTACATAAACGTGTTCATCACGTACAATGTACTGAATGTTAATCATACCCTTAACTTCCAAACCCAGTGCCATCTTATTGGTATAGCTGATGATGGTGCGGATAACACCTTCGCTCAGGCTGCGCGGCGGATATACAGCAATGGAGTCGCCACTGTGTACGCCTGCACGTTCAACGTGTTCCATGATGCCAGGAATGAGAACTTCTTTGCCATCACAGATAGCGTCAACTTCTACCTCAGTGCCTTGCAGATAATGGTCAACCAATACAGGGTGTTCATGAGAAGCTTTTACAGCATAAGTCATGTAGTTGCGCAGCTCTTCATCGTTATAAACGATTTCCATGGCACGACCGCCAAGTACGTAAGAAGGACGAACCATCGTCGGATAGCCAACGTCATGAGCTGCCTTCAAAGCACCTTCGGTATCAAATACAGTGTGACCTTGCGGACGAGGAATATCGCAGCTGGTCAGCAGTTCATCAAAACGTTCGCGGTCTTCAGCACGGTCAATGCTGTCCACGCTGCTGCCAAGAATCTTCACACCAGCACGGGAAAGCGGGCCAGCTAAGTTAATAGCTGTCTGGCCGCCAAATTGTACGATAACGCCTTCAGGCTGTTCTTTATCAATGACGTTGAGAACATCTTCAACAGTCAGAGGTTCAAAATACAGTTTATCGGAAATATCAAAGTCCGTAGAAACGGTTTCCGGGTTGTTATTGATAATGATGGTTTCATAACCCATCTCTTTGAGTGCCCATACGCAATGTACAGAGCAGTAGTCAAATTCTACGCCCTGACCGATGCGGATAGGACCGGAGCCAAGTACAACAACCTTTTTCTTATCGGAAACTTCAACTTCGTCCTCAGTTTCGTAGCAAGAATAGTAGTAAGGAGTTGCAGCTTCAAATTCCGCAGCGCAGGTATCAACCATTTTATAGGTCGGCAAAATGCCATTAGCCTTACGCAGGTCGCGGATTTCAAATTCAGTTTTGCCAACTCGTTTAGCAATAACAGCATCAGCAAAGCCCATCTTCTTTGCTTTACGCAGAAGGCTCGGAGTCAGCTCGTGAGTTTCCAGAGCTTTTTCCATCTTCACGATGTTTTGAATCTTAGACAAGAACCACAAATCAATCTTAGTAATATCATGAATTTCTTCAATGGTGATACCACGACGGATAGCTTCTGCGACAACAAAGCAACGCTCGTCATCAATCAGTTTAATGCGGTCATGAATTTCTTCATCGCTTAAAGCTTTCAGCTCAGGCATTTCCAGATGGTTCAGGCCAATTTCCAGGCAGCGTACAGCTTTCAGCATGGAAGCTTCAAAAGTACGCTCAATAGCCATAACTTCGCCGGTAGCCTTCATCTGCGTGCCTAAGGTGCGATCCGCAGTAACAAATTTATCAAAAGGCCAACGCGGGAATTTTAAAACGATATAGTCCAAAGTCGGCTCGAAGCAGGCTTTAGTTTTTTTCGTAACTGCATTTTCAATTTCGTCTAAGTTATAACCAACAGCAATTTTGCTGGTTACTTTCGCAATCGGATAACCGGTTGCTTTAGAAGCCAGAGCAGAGCTGCGGCTTACGCGCGGGTTAACCTCAATTACATAATAGTTTTCAGAGTACGGATCCAGTGCCAGCTGTACGTTACAGCCACCAACTACGCCCAATTCTCTAACAATGTCGATAGAAGCCTGACGCAGCAGCTGCACTTCTTTATCGCTCAAGGTTTGCGCCGGAGCAACAACGATGGAGTCACCGGTGTGTACGCCAACGGGATCTAAGTTTTCCATGGAGCAGACGGTGATGCAGTTATCAGCAGCGTCGCGGATTACTTCATATTCAATTTCCTTCCAACCGGCGATGCTGCGTTCAATCAGGCATTGGCCGATAGGGCTGTAGCCCAGACCTTTTTGCACGATATCAACCAGCTCGTCCTCGTTGTCAGCAATGCCGCCGCCAGTACCGCCCAGAGTATAAGCAGGACGAACAATCAGCGGATAACCGATTTGCTTACCAAATTCGCAGGCAGCCATGACAGTTTCTACGATGGTGCTTTCAGGAATCGGCTGATGGATTTTTTCCATCGTTTCTTTAAACATTTCGCGGTCTTCACCACGTTTGATAGCACTAATCTGCGTGCCTAAAAGGCGCACATTGTACTCGCTTAAAATGCCCTTTTCTTCCAGCTCCATAGCCATGTTCAGGCCAACCTGACCGCCTAAGGTAGCAAGCAGGGAATCAGGACGCTCGCGTTTAATAACGCTTTCCAAAAATTCTACGTTGATAGGTTCAACATATACACGGTCAGCTACGTGTACATCGGTCATAATGGTCGCAGGGTTGCTGTTTACTAAAACAACCTCCAGACC
>CAVKDE010000238.1:0-3039 GCA_963654835.1 Duodenibacillus sp.
TCCGCACGGTGCAGCAAAAGGCGACGGCTGCGCAGCGGATCATGATTAAAGATATTACCATGATCATAGGTGCTGATGTGCAGATTATACACAAACACCTCTGCCTGGCGCGTTACCTGCGCATAGCTGTCCTTCATATTTGCTCTGCCGGCGCGCAGCGATTTTACTTCCGTACCTGTTAAGGAAATGCCAGCCTCATAGGTTTCGTAAATAGTAAAATCGTGGCGCGCTTTGCGGTTTTCTGCAATAATTTTAATTTTTTCTTCTGCCATAATTACCTGTTTTTCCTATTCTTTTTCCCACGTTTTTTCCCGGCCTTGCTCTTTGGCGCATTCTTGCCATGTTTAGCACTGCGGCGGCCAGGTTCTTTATTTTTCGCACCCTTGCTTGAGGAATGCGCATGTTTTTTCTTCTGTGTTTCTGCGCTCAGCGCAGCATTCTTCTTGCTATAACCAGTGCTCGGTTTTTGCTTGGCTAAAAGCTGCTGGCGGATATGCTCGCGCACGCCGTCATTTTCGCCCGCCATGATGAAATCAATGCTCACATCACTGATATTCACCTGTAACACTTCAATGCGCACCTTGTCTCCTAGGCGATAAGTGTGCTTAGTGTGCGTGCCGACAAGAGCATAACGCTCCTCGTAGAACTCATAATAATCATCCATAAGGCTGGAAATATGCACTAAGCCTTCCACGCCATTAGGCAGCTCCACAAACATACCAAAAGCAGTTACACCGGAAATAACACCATCGTACTCCTCACCAATGTGATCTGCCATATATTCGCACATTTTAAGATCCACCGTTGCGCGCTCCGCATCCGCTGCCGCACGTTCGCGGATAGATGAATGTTCTGCAATAACGTCCAGCTTATCTTCCAGCGGTTCAACTTCGCTCTCTTTCAGCTTAGGGCTTTGCATCCACGCGCGCAGCAGGCGATGCACAATAAGGTCAGGATAACGCCTGATAGGCGAGGTGAAGTGCGTATAATACTTTGCCGCTAAGCCAAAGTGACCAATATTATCCGTCTGGTACACAGCCTGCTTCATCGAGCGCAAAGCCACCGTCGTCACTAAACGCTCCTCCGGCCTGCCTGCAATTTCTTTTACCGCCTGCTGAATATCCTTTGGCTCTGTTTCTTCCTTCACAATAAATTTAATGTTGAAGTTAGCTAGAAGCTTAGCAAAATCCTGCATTTTTTCTTCGTTAGGCAGGTCATGCACACGATAAATAAACGGCCAATGCTGATTAGACATATGCTGCGCCACCGTTTCATTAGCAGCGAGCATGAACTCTTCGATAATAGATTCCGCATTACCGTGAATACGCTGCACAATATCAATCGGATGCAGCTTTTCATCCAAAATAACCTTTTGCTCCGGCAGTTCAAAATCTACCGCACCACGGCGCGCACGTTTATCATGCAATATCTGGCGCAATTTATCCATCTTGGACACCATAGGCAAAATGTCCTCATAACGCTCGCACATTTCACTGTTACCGGCTAAAATAGCACGCACAATGTTATAACTCAAACGATGGCGCACGTTGATTACCGCCGGGAAAATTTCGTAGCTCAGTACCTTGCCTAAACCGTCCAAGTGCATCTCGCACGCCATGGCTAACCTGTCTTCGCCGGCGTTCAAGCTGCAAATGCCGTTAGATAAACGCTCCGGCAGCATCGGCAGCACACGATCTACAAGGTATACGCTCGTACCACGCTCACGCGCTTCCTTATCTAAAATGCTGTTTTCCGTCACATAATAGCTTACATCCGCAATATAAACGCCAAGGAGATATTCATTATTACCAATTTGCTCCACATAAACAGCGTCATCCAAATCCTTGGCATCCTCGCCGTCAACCGTGACCACAGTTCTATCGCGCAAATCGCGGCGGCCACGCAGCTCGCTCTTTTTAATCGTCTTCGGCACCTTGCGTGATGCTTCTAGCACCTCTTCCGGAAATTCCAGCGGCAGATCATTTTGCTTGATAATCGATAAAATCTCTAAGCCCACATCGCCGATGTTGCCTAAAATCTCGCTGACTTTGCCCTCTGCCTTGCGGTGCTGCTCGGGCCATTCGGTAATTTCTACGACCACCTTCTGTCCATCTTTAGCACCGTTGAAATGTTTGTGCATAACGTAAACATCCTGGCCGATGCGCTTGTCATCAGGCGTTACAAAGGCAAAATCACCCGTCTGATGGAAAACGCCCACCACTTTATTGTTCGCATGAACGATAATACGCAAAATTTCGCCCTCCGGCTTTTTGCCATGCGTATCATTATTCACACGCGCCAGCACTCTATCATTATTCATCGCCCCGTTCAGCGCACGCGGCGGAATAAACACATCCGGTCTATCGCCCTTATTATCAGGAATCACAAAGCCAAAGCCTTTGCTCGTCAGCTGGAAACGGCCTGCAACAAGGCCCATTTTCTCCGGCAAGCCATAAGTATCAAAACGCGTTTTGATAATTTCGCCGTTCTGCTCCAGTGCTAAAAGCTCCTGCCAAAACTTCGTTGCGCTGCCTTCTGTCCCCAGCGCATCCAAAAGTTCTTCTGATGTCATAGGCGCATAGCTTTCATCTCGCATAAAAGTTAAAATTTTTTCACGTACATCTTTTGTATTCATAATTTCCCTTTCTAAAAACAGCCAAGAAAGTACCAGATACGAGGAATGGCGACGACGGTGTATATCAAATACTCCTAGGAGCCGTGACGACGTAGATGGTGCTTTATCAGCTGTTTTTTCACTCTGCTATCATCATTTTGGAGACAGATTCCGCCAACACCGTACCATCTTTTTTACAAATAGTCCCCTGCATTTCCACCATGCGCCCTTTGCGCTTGATTTCTTTGCCAATGCACAGTACTTCTTCACCAATTGTCAGCGGCTGACGGTAGCGGATTTCCATCTTGGCTGTATAGGAAGGTTTGCCCTCCTTGCAAAACAAATAATTTCCTGTCACTTCATCCAAAAGCACAGCCACCAGACCGCCATGCATACGCCCGGGATAGCTTTGGTGCTCCCTGCGC
>CAVKDE010000239.1:0-3018 GCA_963654835.1 Duodenibacillus sp.
CTGCTGTAACCTCGCTTGGTGCAGAGCTGCGCTGTATAGCTTGCATTCTCCTGCGTTGTACGTGCCTGCTCTTCCACAATAATATGCTCTTCGCTCACGCCCAGCTGACGTAAAATGCGTTTACTAATCTGCGCCTCGCTCGCACCATCGCTAAACACCTGCCCACCGCTAATCAGCACAGGCAGCTGATACTCATGCGCCAAGCGTGCCGCTGTTAAAACACGTGTCGCTCCTGTCGCTGTAATATTGCCCTGCTCATTACCGTCAGGCGCAGCGCCCACGCTACCACCGCCAAGCACCACAATCACCTGCGCTCCATGCGGATCACTCTGCTTATATTTTGTTTCCAGCGGCAAAGCCAGCAGTTTTGCCCCCAGCACCGTGCTGCTTAAATATAAAAGCAGCGTCAGCAACGCGCAAGCAGCACATAACGGCCAGCCGCTGCGCCTACGCGCGCACCAAAGTTTATACGTCAATATTCCAGCTATCAGTACAAATAAACCAGGCGGCAGCAGCCACGCAGCGATAAATTTCAGAACATAGATCATGTGTATACCTCGTAAAATTAGAGTTTGATGAGCTATTGCTAACGTAATAGGCTCTCCTTGGGGAGAGCTGTCAGCAAAGCTGACTGAGAGGGGTCCGCACTTTTTTTACTTACCAAAGTGCTATTTGATTCGAAACCCCTCTCCGCCTCGCTATTGCTCGGCACCTCTCCCCAAGGAGAGGCTTTCTTATAGCTAAACTAACAGATAAATACCAATTTACCAATCTATCACTTTATAGAAAAGGAGCTGCGCCACAGCAACAGCTCCTTTAGAAAATTACATCAATCTTTGCCCGGTTTCATCCCGCGCAGCAGCATCCATAACGGACCAGCCAAAAGCGTAGAAGTATAAGCACCACTAGAGAAACCAACCAGCATAGCAAAAGCAAAATTGCGGATCGTGTCACCACCCCACAAGAAGATAGCCACAACAGCAAACAAAGAAGTACCCACAGTATAAACACTGCGTCCCATCGTCTGCCAAATACTGTTATCCACCATCTCCGTCATGCTCTCACTACGGCGATGAATCTTCAAATTCTCACGGATACGGTCAAAAATTACAATCGTACCGTTGACAGAATAGCCTACTACCGTCAGCAGCGCAGCTACAAAGGAAGAATCCAGCTCCATATGGAACAGGGAGAAATAGCTTAACGTAACAGTAACGTCGATAATCAAAGCGATAATCGCCGCAATTGCAAATTTAAATTCAAAGCGAATTGTAATATAAGCAATCATCAAAACCCAGGACAGTACAATCGCCATCACAGCCTGTTGAATCAGCTCGCCACCAATCGTAGCACCAACATTTTCTACACGCTGAATATCAAATTCGCCCAGCTTAGCTTTCAAATCAGCCATAACCTGCTGGCGTTGTTCATCACTGATAACGCCGGTACGGATCAGCACGCCCTTAGATTCGGTAGCGTTGCTATCGCTGCTTTCCAGCTGAATAATTGCATTACCTAAATCGCGTTCTTTCAACACATCACGCACCTCAGCGACACTAACAGTCTTATTGAACTGCAAATCCATGATGCTGCCGCCCGTGAAATCAATACCTAGGTTGAAGCCTTTAAAAAGCATAGAACCAAGGCCGATAATCAAAAAGGTAATAGTAATAGCAAAGAAAATCTTATAGCGTTTAACAATAGAGAATTTCATTATTTAGCCACCTCCTTATCAGCTTTCGGTGCTCTTGCACCAAATAAGAAGGGACTCTTGGTAATGTTGCTGTAAATCAAGAAGCGCAGCAGGAATTTAGTAACAGTTACTGCCGTAAACATACTCAGCAAAGTACCAAGTGCCAGCGTAACAGCAAAGCCTTTAATCGGGCCTGTGCCAAGATAGAACAGCACGGCAGCTGCCATGATGGTAGTCAGATTAGAGTCTAAGATAGTTACGATCGCGCGGCCAAAACCGGAATCCATTGCACTACGCAGCGTTTTACCACGCTTAATTTCTTCCTTAAAGCGTTCAAAAATCAAGACGTTCGCATCAACCGCCATGCCGACAGAAAGGATAATACCTGCAATACCAGGTAAAGTCAGCGTTGCGCCCAGATAACGCATTACTAAAAGCAGCAGCATAACGTAAAGCAGCAAAGCAATATCAGCAACTACACCTGCCAGACGGTAGAACAGCAACATAAAGATGAAGATGCCAATGATACCAATGCCAAAGGCTTTGATACTCTTATCCTTGGAATCCTGACCAAGGGTCGGACCTACGGTACGGTTTTCCAAAACTTCAATTTTTACAGGCAAGCTGCCGCTACGCAGCAAAATTGCCAGATGTTCAGCTTCTTCTACATTGCGAGAACCGGAAATCTGTGCATGACCACCGGTAATTGCTTCCTGTACAACAGGAGCAGTCAACACTTCGCCATCAAGCTCGATAGCAATTTTTTTGCCCACGTTGCGCGCAGTCAGATCAGCAAATTTTTTGCCGCCCTCATCGCTAAACTCCAGGCCAACTACAGCCTGATTACCTTGAGATACCTGCGCTTTAGCATCCTTCAAATCGCTGCCTGTCAGCACAACCTTGCCGCTTTCATCTTTAAATTGCAGCATAGCAGTACGACCAAGCATAGCAATAGCTTTTTCCGGATCCTTTACACCAGGAAGCTCTACAATAATACGGTCTTTACCTTGACGCTGGATAACAGGCTCAGTTAAGCCCAGCTCGTTAACACGGCGTTCGATGATTTTTACGCTGCGGTTTACAGCATCATCATCAACCTTTAATTCGGGAGTATCCACAGCCTGTAAAACTACGTGGGTACCACCCTGCAAATCCAGACCCTGTTTAATAGAATTAGACAGAGGCGAGATGTATACGCAGAAACCACCAATGATTGCTAAAGCAATAATCAGGAATTTCCCGAATTCATTCCAACGCAAAATTACTTCCTCCTTAAAATATTTTGGATTTAATTTATAAGCTAAGCGGTCAGAGAGTGGTAATTC
>CAVKDE010000240.1:0-3017 GCA_963654835.1 Duodenibacillus sp.
TTTGGCCGACAAAAGTTGTGCAGGCCTGCGTAAAAGAGCTGAAAATACTAAAGGCAACCATTTCTAAAATTAAAGAAGCACTAGAAGCAGCAATAACAGCTGTGCCCAAGCTGTTTATCGCGCCCTGGATAACAACATTTGCTACATTAAAAACAGCAGCCTGAATGCCCGCAGGTAAACCGATACGCACAACTGTATTTAATGTTGGCATATCAATATGCAGCTTGCTGCGCTCTACTCTGATAATTTCATCCGTTTTCAATAACAAGCGTAACAGCATAGCCGCGCAGACAACATTCGCCAGAACTGTAGCTATCGCTACACCAGTAACATCAAGCTTGCAAACGCAGATAAAAAATAAATCTAAAACGATATTGACGATACTTGCAGCAACAAGAGCCTTGAGCGGCACCTGCGTTTCACCTATGCTGCGAAAAATTGCCGCTTCAAAATTATACAATAAAATTATCGGCATACCCCAAAAATAAATTTTAAGATAGCTTATCGCCCCAGGCAAAACAGCTTCCGGTATATCCATCCTTTCCAAAATAGGCGCGGCAATAAACTGACCTATAAGCGCAACAGCAATACCAGCAATCAGCGAAATAACAATAGCTGTGTGTACTGCTTTTTGCACGCCTTCTTTATCACGCCTGCCGATAGCCTGTGCGATAACTACATTAGAGCCTAACGCCAAGCCCAAAAACAAGAAAATTATCATAGCGATAATCGGCAAATCTGTACCCACAGCTGCCATAGCCGCTGTTTTATCGCCATTTGCAAAATTGCCCACCAAAACTACATCCGTCGCTGTAAAAAACTGCTCTAAGATTGCTGTTGCCGCCACAGGCAGCGAAAATTTAAAAATTTTATCCCACAATGAACCATTAAGCATATCCATACTATTTTTCATGCACTCAACCTTCTTTCTCCACTATATTAACGCTAGCTATTATAATACATCGTGAGTTCAATAGCAAATGCTTATATTCTATAAAAAACGATAGATAAAAAGAATGATTGTAGAATTAGTGCAATCTATTCTTCAAAACTTTTTGTTGCACCAGATAACTAATACTATTGACTTTATCCCCCACTAGGGGTTATTATAATGGTGATGAACTTTTATTAGGAACGTGATGCAATAATGAAACTATCTCACATGAAATTTATAAAAACAAGCCTCCCCTTTACATTTTCCACCGTAGCAGCCTCGCTCATGGGGGCAGTGGATACTGCAGTTGTCGGGCATTTAGGCAATTACACTTATATCAACGCTGTTTCTTTAGGCGCAGTAATTTTCAGCACGGTATATTGGCTGTTCGGCTTCTTAAAAATTTCCACCAGCGGCTTTGCTGCCCAGGCTTTAGGCCAGCACGACCCCAAGCTTTTGGCAGGTGCGTTTTTGCGCGGAGTGTTGGCAGCCTTTGGTATCGGCGTACTGCTCGTCATCTTGCAGGAACCTATTTGGCGCACTGCTCTCCTGCTTTTTAATCCGGATGCAGAAACTGCGCCTATGTTAGAACGCTACTACCGTATGTTAATCTGGATTATGCCGCTCACCCTCGTTTTTCAGACAGCACAAGGCTGGTTTGCCGGCACACTGCATGTACGCATTGCTGTCTTTACAGCTTTAGCAAGTAATATTATCAATCTTCTGCTAGATGTTCTTTTTGTAGTTGTTCTAAACTACGAAGTAACAGGTGTCGCTGCTGCTACCTGCATTGCTAATATCGCCGGTTTCAGTGCTATTTTATACTTTTATTGGCAGCACAAACCACTGCCGTTAACCGCAGTTCCCCTGCGCGCTATTTTCTCAGGTCCGACCTGTCACCAGATGGTGCAATGCGGTTCGCACCTCACCGTGCGCATGTTCTGCATGATTATCATGGTCAACAGCTTTATGCACCAAAGCTCCTCCTTTGGCGGTGAACTTTTAGCAGCGAACTCTATTCTCTTTCAAATACAATTCATTATGGGCGATATTTTAACTGGTCTGTCGCAGGCAGGCGCAATCTATTCCGGCATCGCTTTCGGCGAGCACAACAAACCGATGCTGAACGATACTTTGCGCATCAGCTTCATCTGGGCAATCGGTTTTGGTTTGGCGCAGTCTGTCGGCTATTACATCTGCCGCCACGCCATTCTCGGCTGCTTTACTAATCTGCCAAACGTAATTGCTACAGCAAAAGAATATGATTTATTCATCGCCTTTTTCCCGCTCATCAGTGCACTGGGCATTGTTTATTATGGTATTTTCAACGGTGCGCTGTATACCAAACCTATCTGCATTTCTATGCTGCTCACTGTCAGCTGCTATCTGACAGCATATTTTACGCTTATTCCGCTTTACGGCAATATTGGCTTATGGCTCGCATTTCTCGTCTTTTATATCGCTCGTAGTGGCTTTCTGCTGCTCTTTGTGCCTAAGCTGCAACAACGCTTCGCCTGAAAATTTTTAACGTAAATATTGGTCGATGGCTGCTTCAAAGTCTTCTAGGCTTTTGCTGCCATCGCCTTTTTCTATAGCGTGCAAAATGCAGTGTTCCAAGTGATCCTTTAAAATCACCTTCGCCGTGCTTTCAAGCGCACTGCGTACTGCCGCCAGCTGGATCAAAACCTCGGAACAATCGCGATCATTTTCTACCATTGTTTTAATAGAGCGCACATGCCCTTCAATACGCGCCAGGCGGTTCATCACCTTTTTCTTATTGGGGTGGTTATGAGCATGTTCGTGCTGCTTTTGTACGCTTTTGGGCAGCGTCTGCTCTCTTGCTTCTGCCATTACATCATGCTCACGCACATAGGCAAGCAAAGATTTTTCTTCTTTTTCTGTCATTATTACACCATCTTTCCTTAGGATAACAAAGGAGCTGCCTGCGCAGCTCCTTTTTACTTTATTCTTCTGCCTGCTTTGTCAAAATACTTTCAATAACAAGAGCAACGCCATCATTATCGTTAGAAGCAGTAACAATCTTCGCCTGCTCCTTCACGCTGTCCTTCGCATTGCCTACAGC
>CAVKDE010000241.1:0-2988 GCA_963654835.1 Duodenibacillus sp.
GTGATATTCAAAAACGCCAGATGATTACGCAGGCTGGCAAAAACGTGAAAGTTTTTGGTATTGAAGGCAATTTTGATGATGCACAACGTGGCGTTAAAGAAATTTTTGGCAATACTGCTCTTGCCAGCGAGTTAGAAAAGAAGGGATATTCTTTCTCTTCGGCTAATTCCATTAACTGGGGTCGTTTAGTGCCGCAAATTGTATATTATTTTAGTGCTTATGTAGATGCCATTAAGGCAGGCAAAATCTCTGCCGGTGATGCCATTAATTTTGTGGTACCGACAGGTAATTTTGGCGATATTCTTGCAGGTTATTATGCAAAGCTGATGGGCCTGCCGATTGACCGTCTGCTGTGCGCTTCTAATAGCAATAATGTGCTGACTGATTTTATCAATACAGGCGTTTATGATAAGCGTCGTGAATTTTATAAAACAATTTCACCTTCTATGGATATTCTGGTATCCAGCAATCTGGAGCGTTTGCTTTATAATGTGACAGGTGCTGATGCAGCGCGTGTAGCTGAATATATGCAGCATTTGAATACAGAAGGCTTCTACCAGATTGAAAGTGATGATTTGAAAAAGATTCAAAGTGAATTCTTTGGCGCGTGGGTAGATGAGCTGGAAACGAAGGAAGCCATCGGTCGCATTTACAGCGATTATAATTATCTGATGGATACGCATACTGCTGTAGCCTGGCGTGCTTTGGAAAAATATCGTTTCCTCACGAGTGATGATACTTATACAGTAGTGCTTTCTACCGCCAGCCCGTATAAATTTGCTGATAGTGTGCTTTCGGCGATTGAAGATGCACCGGTGAAAGATAGCGATCCGTTTGCCCTTTTACACCAGCTGAATGAGAAAACAGAAGTTGCTATTCCGCCGCGTATGTTGGCCTTGGCAGATTTACCTGTGCTGCATGAAGAGATTATTCCGACGGATAAGATGGAGCTTGCTGTGGTAAAAAATTTAGTGTGAGCTAAAAAGTGAATAAAAAGGAAAATCTCTGCCAAAGTGCTTGCGCTTGGCTGGAGTTTTCGTTATACTAATAGTAACAACATTATATAATTATTGCGATAAAAGACTTAGCTTGCTGTGCAGGCTAAGTCTTTGTTGTAAAGGGAGGAATATAGTGGACTCTAAGAGTGTACTCGAACAGGTAAAAAACGGAGAGCTTTCTGTGGAAGAAGCGCAGCGTTTTTTTGAGCATAAAGCATATGAAGATTTAGGTTATGCTAAATTGGATTCGTACCGCGAAATCCGTTCCGGATTTCCGGAAGTAATTTATTGCAGCAATAAGCCTGATGAGTTTTTGGTGAGTATTTACCAAAAACTTTTGGCAGAGCATGGCGAGGTTTTTGGTACGCGGGCAACGCAGCAGCAATATGAGCTGGTGCGCGCTGTGATTCCGCAAATTATTTACGACCCTGTGGCGCGCACCTTGAAGTATGAACGTGCGGATAAAAAGCGCACAGGCTGCATTGCGGTGTGCACAGCTGGCACGGCGGATATCCCTGTGGCGGAGGAGGCTGCGCAGACGGCGGAGTTTTTTGGTGCGCAGGTAGTGCGTGTGTACGACGTAGGTGTGAGCGGTATTCACCGCCTGCTGGATAAGATGGAGCTTTTGCGCAAGGCGAACTGCGTGGTGGCTGTTGCGGGTATGGAAGGCGCGTTGGCGAGCGTAATTGGTGGCTTGGTGCGCAATCCTGTGATTGCAGTGCCTACTTCTGTCGGTTATGGGGCAAGCTTTCATGGGTTGAGTGCGCTGCTGACGATGATTAATTCCTGCGCGAATTGCATTTCTGTGGTGAATATTGATAATGGGTATAGTGCGGGGTATATTGCAACGCAAATAAATCGTTTAGCGGCAAGATAAATTGGAGAGTAGCAACGCAATTAAATATCGTTTTGCTCAGGAAAAATTTCTTAACGTAAATTTCGTGCGAAACCATAATGAAACTTCGGTACAATTTGGTCGAATGTAACCTGCTGTTCCGTACCCTTGTTTCTATGGTTTCAAGCACTCATTTACTAAAATTTTTATTCGCGTCACGATATCATAATTGCTTACCTTTGGAAATGGTGATGTGTTACATAATTTTAGGAGGATATAATTATGGTTGACACAAAAATAGATAATAATTTAGCACAGGAAAAATTAAAAGTACTGCAAGAGGAACTGCGCCGTTTGGGCAGTGTGATGATTGCTTTTAGCGGCGGCGTTGATTCTACTTTTCTTTTGCAGGTAGCACATTTAACTTTAGGTGATAAGGCACTGGCAATTACGGCGCGCAGCGGTGTCGTGCCTAAGCGTGATTTGGCGGAGGCAGAGGAGTTCTGCCATAAGTATGGTATTAGCCATCAATATTTTGATTTTGATGAGCTTACTGTACCCGGTTTTGCGGAAAATCCGCCTGACCGCTGCTATATTTGCAAAAAAACGCTGTTTAGTAATTTTTTGCGTATCGCTAAGGAAAATAACGCTGTGCTGTGCGAAGGCTCGAATATGGATGATTTGGGTGATTATCGCCCGGGTCTTAAGGCTTTGGCAGAGCTTGATGTGCATAGTCCGCTGCGTGTTGCGCAGCTTACGAAGGCGGAGATTCGCCTGCTTTCGCATGATTTGCAGCTGCCGACATGGAACAAGCCTTCGTTTGCCTGCCTTGCTTCGCGCTTTGTGTATGGTGAGCGGATTACGGCGGAAAAGCTTACGGCTGTGGATAAAGCAGAGCAGCTTTTATGGGAGTTAGGCTTTAAGCAGTTCCGTGTGCGTGTGCATGGCAATCTGGCGCGAATTGAGGTGCTGCCCGAGCAGCTGGCATTGGCACTTAGTGAGCCTAACCGCAGCCTGATTCACGCTAAGATTAAAGAATTTGGCTTTGATTATGTGACGCTGGATTTATTGGGTTATCGCACGGGAAGTATGAACGAAACTTTAGCTTGAGGAGGAGAAGATAATGAAACAATTATATTTGGAATGTAACGCTGG
>CAVKDE010000242.1:0-2983 GCA_963654835.1 Duodenibacillus sp.
GTGAGATACAGTTACGCCGCCAGATTTTTTACTGTCATAGGAGAAGTAGCCTTGCGCATACATATCGGTGTGGTCGCCGATAATTTTAATTGCGCTCTTATTCGCACCAACAGTACCATCACTGCCCAGACCCCAGAATTTGCAGCCTTTAGTTCCGGCAGGAGTTACATCCACGCCAGCTACACAAGGCAGAGAAGTATTGGTTACATCATCTGTAATGCTCAGGGTAAAACCGTTTTTCGGCTGCGTACTAGCTAAATTATCAAATACTGCAACGATATCGCCAGGCAGCAAATCTTTAGAGCCTAAGCCGTAGCGACCGCCGATGATGAGCGGTTTCTTATCGCTGGTGTAGAAGGCAGCGCGTACATCGAGGTACAGCGGTTCGCCGAACGCGCCAGGTTCTTTCGTTCTATCAAGCACAGCAATACGCTTAACAGTTTCCGGCAATGCGCCCATGAAGTGTTTAACGCTGAACGGACGGTAGAGGTGAACAACAAGCACGCCCACTTTTTTGCCTTCGGCGTTGAGTTTTTCCACAACAGTGCGCACGGTTTCACTCGCACTGCCCATAACGATGATAACATCTTCCGCATCCTGCGCACCATAATAGTTGAACAAGTGATATTCACGGCCTGTCAGCTCGTTAATCTTACCCATGTAGCCTTCCACAATTTCCGGCAGAGCATCATAATAAGTATTAACAGCTTCGCGGGTCTGGAAGTAAATATCAGGGTTCTGCGCTGTACCGCGGATAACAGGGTTATCAGGGTTCAGGCCACGTTTGCGGAAAGCTTCCACAGCCTCCATATCAACAAGTTTTGCTAAATCAGCATAATCTAAGAGTTCAATTTTTTGGATTTCGTGCGAAGTACGGAAACCATCAAAGAAATTCAGGAAAGGCACGCGGCCTTTAATAGCACTCAAATGTGCTACGCCAGCCAAATCCATAACTTCCTGTACGCTGCCTTCTGCTAAAAGCGCAAAACCTGTCTGACGGGTAGCCATAACGTCCTGATGGTCACCAAAGATAGACAGAGAGCTTGTTGCCAATGCGCGTGCAGAAACGTGGAACACAGCAGGCAAAAGTTCGCCGGCCATTTTATACATATTAGGAATCATGAGGAGCAGGCCTTGAGAAGCGGTGTAGGTAGTGG
This sequence comes from Duodenibacillus sp., assembly GCA_963654835.1. Lineage (GTDB taxonomy): Bacteria > Bacillota > Negativicutes > Acidaminococcales > Acidaminococcaceae > Phascolarctobacterium_A. The sequence goes on from CAVKDE010000242.1 coordinate 1,158, forward strand.
TGAGTGCGCCAGCCTGCAAAGAACCGTGCACTGCGCCGGAGGCACCGGCCTCGGACTGCATTTCCATCAATTTTACAGTCTGCCCGAAGATATTTTTCTTGCCTTGGGCAGCCCATTCATCAACAACCTCAGCCATCGGAGAAGACGGGGTAATAGGATAAATCGCAGCAACATCAGTAAAAGCGTAAGAGATATACGCAGCAGCGGTGTTGCCATCCATAGTTTTCATTTTTACCATGAGATTCCCTTCTTTCTAAAAAATTACAATTGCTTGACCTAAAATATATGCTAGGAAAGATTTCCAGTTTACAAAATTAGTATACACTATTTGCTCTGTTTTGTAAAACGCCAGCCTAAATGTATACAGCATTTTTGCGTAAAGAATTTGTGAAAAAAGCGTCAGATAAGCATAACAAGTACACTCATCTAACGCTTAAAAGCTTTTTGTAATTTACGCATACATCTAAAATTCTTCACTCAGCAAAAAATCTGCAATATGCATCGTCTTTATTCCCTGATAATTGCCTCCGGCAAAATCGTCTGTACGCAAGACATACTTAGGATAGTTATCATCTATTTCTAAAAGTCGTTCATACTCGCGCTTTTCTGTTTCTGGCGAAGTTATCTTTTGTGTTACCTGAATATAAATTTTCTCATTTTGCCTCGTAGCCACAAAATCAATCTCGCCATTAGCTGTTTTGCCAATAGCAACATCGTAACCACGCCTGCAAAGCTCTAAATAAACGACATTTTCCAGCATCGCAGCTACCGTATTATCATCATACCCCAAAACGCTATAACGCAAAGACGTATCTGCCAAATAAAACTTCTCCTGGGTCTTAAAAAACTCCTTGCCCTTTAAATCATAGCGCAGGCAGCGATGTAATATATACGCTTTTTCCAGTTTTTCCAGATAGCTATATACTGTTTCATTATCCAGTTTGCGGTGTTCAGCTTTCAGATAATCAGAAATAGTTTTCGCCGAAAACACATTACCCACATTGTTGAAAGCATATTTCACAACACGTTCTAACTGATCAACCTTACGCAGCTGATTTCTTCTGACTATATCCGAAAAAATCGTAGAATTATAAATATCGTGAACGATAGTATAAACTTCCCCCAATGAATAAGTGTGCAAATGAACTGCGGGAAAGCCGCCAAGCTTAATATACGTTGCCAATTCCTGCCTATAATTTTTTACTTCTGCATAATGACTTTTAAATTCAAGGTATTCTGCAAAGGAAAGAGTATATATTCTAAAAGCGATATATCTTCCTGTCAGATAAGTAGCAATTTCAGATGACATCATCCGTGAATTGGAACCAGTAACATAAATATCTACATTATAATCCGTTGCTAATGAGTTTACTATTTTCTCCCAATTATCAATTTCCTGCACTTCATCTAAAAAAAGATACGTACGTTTTTCCGGATGTAATTTGCTTTTTAATTCCTGATACATTTGCTGCGCCGTATAGCCATCATATTCCATAGAATCAAAACGATAGCTTAAAATGCACTCTTTTTCTATACCACGCTCGGTCAGCTTTTGCATAATCAGCTTTAAGATGGTAGATTTACCGCAGCGACGAATACCCGTAAGGATTTTTATAAATGGTTTATCAACATATTCCATAATTTTTTGCGTATAAAGTGGTCTGTCAAACATCAGCTATCACCTCTTTATTTCATATTATAACCGCAAAACTTCATCTTTTCAATCACTTTTGCGATTATAACCGCAAAACTTTCTTTTTCTCATTGTTTTTACGGTTATAATATAAGATAAAAAAGCGGTAACAGGCTAGCGCACCAGCCACATT
>CAVKDE010000243.1:0-2977 GCA_963654835.1 Duodenibacillus sp.
GCCAACTACGCTGTCATAACTGCCTTGCGTGATGTTTAAAGTTTCCAGATCGGTATGCGCTGTATAATCTTTCGCATCCAGATGTGCCCAAGTTAATTTTACCTGCGGTTCCCAATATTTTTTATCATCACCAAAGCGTTTGCCATAGTTGACAGAAGCACTATAGCCACGGTTTCTATACGTACCGTTCAGCTCATTGCCGATACCGTTATACACAGTAAATTCATTCTTCACACTGCCGGCTTTAGCCGTTACGTCCAGGTGAGCGCCGTCGCCCAAATCTTTAGAACCGTAAACACCTACGCTGTAAAGCGTGTTCTCGCCTTTGTTATTGCCAATCGTGCCAAAATCTTCATCGCTATAGCTGTAGCTGGAATCACCCTTTTGGTAATCAACAGCTACGCCGGCAATCCAGCCGTTGTCATACAGGCGGTCGTAACCGACTTCCGCACCCCAATAGTTATTGTTCAAACCAATGCCATCTGCATTGTATTTATCTTTGCCGCCGTAAGTACGTGCCCAAATGCCATCGTTTTCCATGTGCGCACGCAGCAAATCGCCACGATAAATGCTATTAGCTGCGTTATCACGCCAGGAAAGCAGCGAGCTGGTCATGGCCGCCCTTGCGCCTTTCATAATCGCTGTTTCGTAATCACCAGTTACGTTCACAGCACTGCCTTGGGTAAATTCTCCTTTACCGCCATTTGCAGCGTTAAAGCTCATGTCACCAATCCAGCGAGTATAGCTGGAAGATGTCAGACCGGAAGCAATCATTGCTTTACCGGTTAAGTTGCTGTCTGCACCTGCATTTTCGTAGATAAATTTCTGCGCCAGGCCACTCAGTGTTGCTTCAACAGCGTCCTGATTGCCTGTTTTCACGTTCTTACTGTCGGTAGCAGCGATAATAACAGAACCTTCAGCAGCATTTTTCACAGTGAAATCGCCGCCTTTATAATCGCTCGCTTCCGTGCCTGCGTTATCATGGGTGTAGCTTACGATATGCGTACCGCTGTAATTATTCACAGTAACTGCACCAGCACCTTCGCCCATTTGAATAAAGCCGTTGACAGGAATGTTCGTGTTCTCGCCGCTGGCATCCGCCTGATAGCTGATGGTTTTAATATTGCCATTACCGCCTTGCAGGCTTTCTACCGTACTGGCTGCGGTATTGGTGTTTTGCCAGCTGCCACCGGAAAGCGTTAAGTTCAGTTCCGCCTCCGCGTTTTCTTTCGCACCGGTCCACGCTGCACCATTGGCTACCGTCAGGTCAACCTTGCCATCATCACCGGCAGCCATCAGGGAAACACCGCTGGCACTATTTTTCACAATGTTACCGCTAAAGCCTTCGCCCAAGCCTGCCACTGTAACATCCACACTGCCACCGTTGGCCACAGCAATGTTACCTGTGATGCTGGCAGCTTTACCTGCACCGTTTTTATTAACCACAACTTTCGCGTCATCGCTAACAATATCGCCTGTGATATTGCCATTGCCCAGCGTTACTCTTGCACCATTAGCTGCTGTAATAGCTACAGCTTTCGCTTTAATATCCGTTGTACCCTTGCTGGTCACTTTAGCGTTATCGGCCACAATACCGTTATCAGCTTCAATGTACAGCTTGCGTGCGTCAATATTTACCTCGCTGCCTGCTGTTTCCACACCGGTTTGGGCAATCAGGTTCAGCGTAACCTTGCTTGCGTCAATATCAACAACATTTTCCGCTTTAATCGCACTGCCATCAGCAACGCTCACCGTTGTCGGCGTAATGGTGAAATGATATTTGCCATCATCCTGCAAAATATTAGCATTGCTATAAGCTGTATCATTAGCAGCTACACCGGTAATGGTAGAAGTAATGCTGTTAGTATTTTGTTCACCGTCAGCTGGCTGCAGATAACCACCCACGCCAGTGTTTTCGTCAAAAATAATCATGCCAGATTTATCCGCCGTAATGCTGGAAGCTGTTAAGCCGGAAGCAATGGCTACTTTACCGGAAAGATTGCTTTCGCCGCTCACATAACCGGTATAAGTCAGCTTGCTTGCCAAGGCATTGAGTGCTTTAGCCACTTCTTTATCATCCGCCAGGTTAATGCCATTGTTAGCCGTTGCCAGCGTAATACCGGAAGCAGATGCAGCGTGATTAATAACAGTATCGCCGCCAAAGTAATGAGCTTTCTCCGTACCGTTGTTATCATGCTTATAAATCACGGTATTATAGCCGCTATAATTGGCAATATTCAGTTTAGCGGCATTATTCTGCGTAATAAAACCGCTCTTTGCTTCGCTCTTAGCACCCACTAATCTGTTCACATAAGAAACGCCGTCGTAATTTTCATAGCTTGATTTGCTATATTCCGGCATATTGCTGGCATCAAGGCCATCCGTTCTGGATGTAGCTTCATGCAGCCATTGTGCGCCATCGCTCAACCACACATTCACTTCACCAGCCTGCGCTGCCCCGGCATTATCAACAACACCGCGCCAGGAGGAATCTTGACCCGTCAGGCCGATATTTACGCGGCCATTTTGGTAAACATCGCCCTTTTCCGTGTTAGCTGAACGCTTTAAGGCAATAACGTTACCCACAAGCTCTGTTTTACCGCCTGCTGCTGCGCCATCTTTGACGTTTACATTTACTGTACCGCCATAGCTGGCTAAGGAATAATAGGCCTCTTTAAAATTGCCGTTTGCATTTTTTTCGTTGTCCGGCGTAATAATTTTTATAGAATCGCCCACGAGAGAAATTGTTGCCACATCATAAGGAGATACACCGCTTTTACTCTCATAGGCATCAGTTTTAACTGCTGTACCCCGCACAGCTACATCCACATCACCATTGACAACAATGCTGCCACCGGTATGCCCCACACTGAACGCGCTTGGCTGCCAGCGTGCGCCGGTATAACCGGGAGCACCCTCGGCTACGCCACCAGGGCCATAGTTGCCGTGAACATTGCTCGTAATAATGCCCCAAGGA
>CAVKDE010000244.1:0-2970 GCA_963654835.1 Duodenibacillus sp.
AATAACGGATTGTGGTAACATCCTTTATGATGACACAATCTACGCAGAGCTTGGCCATAACTTCCAGAACCTTATTGATTCGCGTCATGATATTACCCTCTTTTCATAAATTTTGTTTCATTATAGCTAGGAATCACCTAAATATTTTACCACTCATTAGCAAAACTTTCAACTACTTCCACCCTAAAAGGCATATTTTCTATAATATTCATCGTGTCGAAATAGGTATCAGGCGTAGCGTAAAACTTAATCAGCCCGCTGCTGCCATCTACCGTGCTAACCATAGCAAGGTGCTCATAGCCTTCCATAATCCAATTGACATCGGCAATATGCTCAGGTTCAACCTGCGCATAGATCATACTGTGGGGTCCAGGGTCATTATCGCTCATTCTTTTACAACCTTTCTGCGTAATAAGCTAAATTGCAGCAGCGGTTTTGCGCTGGCTGCGGAAAATTTTTGCTGGGCGTGCGGTGCACAGTCAATCGCTGCTCCCGTTTCGTCCTGCATATTTTCTAAAACAAACGGCATAGTTTCGCCGTCCGGCATTAAAAGCTCTAAAGGCTCGCCTGCCTTAACATTGTTGCGCTGCTCAAAGTAAGCGCGTTTATTTTGGGCATCGTAACCTGTTACAATGCCTACAAAATCATGAGTCTGCTCATATTTAGAGCTGGTATAAACCTGCGCATTACGGTCAGGCTTATTTACAGCAAAGCCTGTGGTGTACTGGCGGTGGGAAACTTTGTTAAGTTCCGTAATCCAGCTTTCCGGCACGCTGTAATTAGCCATATCTGCCCAGCAGGCATCAATAGCCTTGCGGTAGACGCTCACAACTGTTGCAACGTAGTGCACGCTCTTCATACGGCCTTCAATTTTCAGGCTGCACACGCCTGCACGCATCAGCTCCGGCAGATATTCAATGAGGCACAAATCCTTGGAGTTCATCACATAGGTTCCATGTTCATCCTCTTCTAAATCAAAATATTCACCGGGACGCTTCTGCTCGCCCAGTTTATACATATTATATTCCCAGCGGCACGCCTGCGTACACGCGCCACGATTACCATCGCGGCCTGTCAAATATGCGCTGAGTAAGCAGCGTCCGCTATAAGAAATGCACATTGCGCCATGCACAAAAGTTTCCAGTTCAACCGAAGTTTTTGCGCTGATCTCGCTAATCTCCTTCAGCGAAAGTTCGCGTGCCAAAACAACGCGCTCTGCGCCAAGCTGCTCCCACGCCTTCACTGCAGCAAAGTTCGTAGTGTTCGCCTGCGTGCTGACGTGCAAAGGCATATCAGGCACAACCTCGCGCGCAGTGCTCCACACGCCTAAATCGCTGATTAAGAGCGCATCCACCTTAGCAGCCTGCAAACCGCGCAGGTAATCAGGCAGCTTTTCAATATCTTCATTGTGCGCAAAAATGTTGACCGTTACATAAACCTTCTTACCTAAGCTGTGCGCATAAGCTGCCATCTCCGCAATTTCTTCCATTGAGAAATTATTGGCGAAAGCACGCAGGCCAAACATTTTGCCTCCCAGATAAATTGCATCTGCACCATATAAAAGAGCCATCTTGCCCTTTTCCATATTACCTGCAGGTGCTAAAAGTTCTGGTTTTACTAAAGTTCTCGTCATATTTTCATCCTATCTCTTGAATAGCCTTCAAATGTTCATCATAAGTTTTGGTGAAACGATGATGTCCATCCTTTTCCGCTACAAAATACAGATAATCTGTTTTTTCCGGTTCTAAAACAGCCTTAATAGCATTTAAGCTGGGGCTGCCAATCGGTCCTGGCGGCAAACCGGGGTTTTGATACGTGTTATACGGGTTCTGGATTTTGGTATCCGCAAAGGTGATAACTTCCTTTTGCGCACCTAAAATATATTGAATCGTCGTATCGGACTGAATCGGCATGCCAATTTCCACGCGTTTTAAGAAAACACCGGCAATGCGCGGCTGTTCTTCCGCAAAAACTGCTTCCAGCTCCACCATCGCCGCCATGTTTACCACATCGCGCATTTTTAAATTGCGTTCTGCAACAGTCTTTGCAAGGCCTTCCTGCTGCATAGTTTTATCAAACTGCGCAACCATCACTTTAAGCATCTCCTGCTCACTCATGCCTATGGGGAAATCATAAGTTGCAGGATAGATAAACCCTTCTGCCTTAAACACAACATTGCTGTCATCCGTCTGCATATAATCATAGGGAGCGTAATCCTTAGCCGCAGCAATAAATTTCTCCGCACTGCCAAGGCCTTCTGCTTCCAGCTTTTTCGCAGTTTTTACTACCGTATAGCCTTCTGGAACAGTAAAGCGCACCTCTTTAATGCGCCCTTTCACCATCACGTCTACAATCTGTGCATTGCTCATACCGCCTTCAATCTGGTAAGCACCAGCCTTCAGCTTAGTTGCCAGGCCTTTCACACGTGCTTCCATGCGAAAAGCAGCAGCGTCTTTGACAAGCTTTTTCTCATGCAGCAAATCGGCAATATCCACCGTCGTCATACCGTCTTTCACAATAATCAGCTGTGAACCGGTCTTGGCATAATCCTTATTATTGCCACGCACGCTTAGCTGCACCATAAAAGCCATCGCACCAATAACAACCGCTACGGCAGCAAAAATCGCCAAAGCACGGTAAGGCTTCTCCTGCACAAATTTCTTGATACTTTCTATATCCATCTAAAACAACTCTTTACTTTAGTTACCTTACATAAAAATACCGGACCTAAGTCCGGCTCAGCCACTCGCTAAAGCCGCATCTACTTCCCAAGCTCTGCCTAGACGTACGTTTAGTACGCCGTCGGCATTTCTTGCTCGTATCTGCGCCTTTTTCGAATGTCTGTAATAATTATGTAAGAAAACCTTACTCCTCGTCCTCGCACATTTCGTCGTACAGAGCAGCAACAGCTTCGTATTCCTCATCGGTCGGACCAACATAAACTGCTTCACCATTTTCGTCGAAGTCAAT
>CAVKDE010000245.1:0-2968 GCA_963654835.1 Duodenibacillus sp.
TAACTGTATCTCACCTGCGTTTTGGTCATACACCGATTATGGCTCCGTACCTGATTGACGCAGCTGATTTTGTTGCTGTACACAACCAATCTTACGTACATAAATATGACGTAACCGCAGGTTTGAAAAAGGGCGGTACTTTCCTTTTGAACTGCAACTGGAGCGCACAGGAGCTGGACGCTCAGCTTCCCGGTCAGCTGAAACGCTACATCGCTAAAAATGATATTAAATTCTACACTATTGATGCTGTAAAAATTGCGCAGGAAATTGGCCTGGGCGGACGCATCAATATGATTATGCAATCTGCTTTCTTCAAACTGGCAGATATTATTCCTTTGGCTGATGCTGTGAAATACCTGAAGGATGCTGTAGAACATTCTTATGGTAAAAAAGGCCAGAACATCGTTGACATGAACAATGCGGCGATTGATAAAGGCATTGATGCTATTGTAGCCGTTGACGTGCCTGCAAGCTGGGCTGAAGCTGGCGACACGGCTAGCGAAGCTGCAACCGGTAACGAATTTGTAGATAAACTGCTTGTACCGATGAACAAGCTGGAAGGCGACAAGCTGCCTGTGAGCGCATTCAAAGATTATGCAGATGGCACCTTCCCAAGCGGCACTGCTGCTTACGAAAAACGCGGTATTGCTATTGACGTGCCGGAATGGCAGATGGATACCTGCATCCAGTGTAACCAATGCGCCTTTGTCTGCCCGCACGCTGCTATCCGCCCTGTATTGATGACGGAAGAAGAAGCTGCTAAGGCTCCGGCTAATATGCCGAGCAAACCTGCTATGGGCGCGAAAGGCTTAATGTTTAACATGAGTATCTCTCCGCTGGATTGCACAGGCTGCGGCAACTGCGCGCAAGTTTGCCCTGCACCGAAAGGCAAAGCTCTGGTTATGAAACCGCTGGAAAGCCAGCTGGATAAAGCTGCTGCCTGGGAATATGGTCAGCATGAAGTTGCACCAAAAGCTAACCCGATGAACAAAAAGACCATGAAGGGTATCCAGTTTGAAAAACCGCTCCTTGAGTTCAGTGGTGCATGTGCTGGCTGCGGCGAAACTCCGTATGCTAAACTTGTAACGCAATTGGTTGGCGATAGAATGATGATTGCCAATGCAACAGGTTGTACTTCTATCTGGGGTGCTTCTGCTCCCTCCATGCCGTACACCAAAAACTGCCAAGGCCATGGCCCAAGCTGGGCAAACTCCCTCTTTGAAGATAACGCTGAATATGGCTTAGGCATGTTCCTCGGCGTAGAGCAATCCCGCGAACGCGCTTTGGAAATGGCTAAAGCTATGCTGGAAGGCGAGCTGCCTGAAGATTTGAAAGCTGCACTTAGTGCTTGGGTAGAAGGCTTCAACGTAAGCGATGGCACCCGTGAGCGTGCGGATGCACTTGCTGCCGTACTTGCAAAATATAAAGGCGAATGTGATAAATGTGCTGCTCTTTATGCAGAAAAACAATTCTTCGTTAAACGCAGCCATTGGATCTTCGGCGGCGACGGCTGGGCTTACGATATCGGTTACGGCGGCTTAGACCACGTGTTGGCATCTGGCGCGAATGTCAATGTCATGGTATTTGATACCGAAGTATATTCCAACACCGGCGGCCAATCTTCTAAATCTACTCCGACTGCGGCTATCGCTAAATTTGCTGCCAGCGGCAAAAAGACGAAGAAAAAAGACCTGGGCATGATGGCGATGAGCTATGGTTACGTTTATGTAGCACAGGTTGCTATGGGCGCAGATAAGAACCAGACTTTGAAAGCTATTGCCGAAGCAGAAGCTTATGATGGTCCGTCCCTCATTATCGCTTACGCACCTTGTATTAACCACGGTTTGAAAGTGGGCATGGGTTGCAGCCAATTGGAAGAAAAACGTGCTGTGGATTGCGGTTACTGGGCAACTTATCGCTATAATCCGGAACTGAAGGAACAAGGCAAGAACCCGTTCACTTTGGATAGCAAAGAGCCTACAGCTAACTTCCGTGATTTCCTCATGGGTGAAGTTCGTTTCAGCTCCCTGCAAAAAATGTTCCCGGATACTGCGGAAGCACTGTTTGAGAAAACAGAAAAAGATGCTAAAACCCGCTTAGAAGGTTATAAAAAACTGGCAGGCAAGGAATAACATCTTAGTAAAATAAAAAAAGAGCGGTGCTGCGTGCGCAGTACCGCAAAACTTAAAAGCTGCTACACTAGCAAAATTTTTACTGGTGTGGCAGCTTTTTGTTTTTGATTTTATATAGAAACAAGCTTCATTTTTAATCCCAAAGGATGCATGATTTTTAGTAATGTATCAAGTTTTGGTGTTGTTTTACCAGATTCAATACGTGCGATAGAAGATTGAGGAAGTCCGCAAAGTTGGGCTAAATCGCGTTGGCTGATGCCAAGGGAAGTACGCTTTTCTATCATGGTGCTAACTATGCTTGTAAGCTCATCTACTTCTTCCATGAGTAATTTATTTTCTATATCAATGCTTTTTACATGCTTTTTATAATCTTGCCATGTTTTCATTTCTTGTCCTCCTGTTGTTTTAAATATTGATTACGATTATTGATAGCTTGGTCAAATTCTCGTTTAGGTAATTTTTGCGTTTTCTTTCTGAAATAGTGCAGAAGTACAAAAGTATTATCGCACCAATAGAAGTATAAAATCCTGTTATTACCAGGTCGTAATTCCCAAATGCCATCAGCAATATATTTTGTGATAGATTCTGGTAAATAAGTACCATGTTGTTCCAGTAGATTTAAACATAATGTAATTTGCTTGTATTGGATGCGTGCATCTTTATTAGAAAGTGCTTTAGTGCGTAAATCTTCTAGAAATTGCCATATAGGAGAATTACCACGTGAGTCTTCATAAAATTCGATTGTGTACATTAAATGTGCTCCTCTCTCATTATGATTTTACTCACATTTCAATGATAGCATAAATGCTATCGAGATGCAAGTAGTTGCTAACAGC
>CAVKDE010000246.1:0-2963 GCA_963654835.1 Duodenibacillus sp.
ACCTAAATCACAGTAATAGATAAAAAATGCTGTCATAACAGGGCGCAAAATGCTGATAAGTACAAAGGAATAAGCAGCTACAGCAGCTGTCTGCCCGCTGCCACGTAAAATTCCCGCAGTGATTATCGTATGCGCCTGCGGCACTCCCACCGCAGCTACCCAGAACATAATCAGCTCACTCAAAGCTAACGCCTGCGCATCGCTGGAATAAACACTGAAAATCGGCACACGACCAAAATACAAGATGCAGAAGAAAACTACCGATAACCCTAAGCCCCATTTAAAACCCAGGTTGCGGTAACGCTTCCAGCTAGCATAATCGCGCGCTCCGCGCGCTTGTCCTGCCAGCACCATATTAGCCTTGCCAAAGCCAAAAATAAAATCATAGGAAAAATCACAGATATTATAGCAGATGCTGTGTACAGCGTAGGGCAGAGTGCCTAAACGCGCCGTCATCCAGCCATAGGCCAGCATACCAATGCGTTCTGCGCCCAGTTCACTGAAAACCCCGCCAAAAACAGGCAAAAACTCGCGCCAGAAATTTTTATCCGGCAGTTGCCAGCAGCCTGCACTAAAAAAGTGTTCCTTCCACATAATCCACAGAGTTATACCCAAGGTACACATAGAACCGATAATTGTGCTCACAGCAGCGCCACGCACACCTAAGCCGGGGAAACTGGCAAAACCTGTAATTAAAAAGTAATTGCAGACAATATTAAGCACATTACCGATAATATTACTCTTCATGATGGAAGCCGTTTTGCCAACGCCTAACTGCACTGCCTGTAAAGCCAATGAAAGCGAATTGATAAACACTGCTGCCACAGCAATATGCCCATAGGCTAAGGCAAGAGCAAGATAATCAGGCTGCGCACCCATCAGCACCACAAGGTAATCGAACAACAGGTAGAAGGCGATATGCAAAGCTCCTAAAAGCACAAAGCTCATCGTAAAGCTCTGGCGCAGGAGCACTTTAATAGCAGAATATTCGCCTGCGCCGAACTTATTCGCCGTAAGAATCGTTACAGCGGAGGCAAGGGAGCGTGCTACCGTTAAAAGCACTAACCGCAGCGGTAAAAAAATACTCACCGCTGCAATAGCTAAAGGCCCTAAAACGCCCACCATAATTAAATCTGCTGCTGCTAAAAAAGTCATAAAAATGCCCTCCAACGCAGCGGGGAGGGCGATTTTTAAATATTTACTCTGCATCCTCATCGTGATGAATAGCTGCTAAAGAAACAACTTTATCATCGTCGTTAAGGGTCATCAGCTTTACGCCTTGGGCGTTACGGCCATATTGGGAAATTTCATCAACATCAGTGCGGATAATTAACCCGGCAGCAGTAATCATCATAATTTCCTGCGCAGGATTGATAACCTTCATACCAATAACAAGACCTGTTTTTTCGGTAATCTTGATATTGATAATGCCCTTGCCGCCACGGGTCTGCTTACGGTATTCGCTTACAGCAGTGCGTTTACCCATGCCAAACTCGGTAGCAGTGAGCACTTCATAGTTTTCGTCAGGCACGCTGTCCATAGCTACAACTTCATCGCCATAATTGAGCGCAATACCACGCACACCGTGCGCTGTGCGGCCCATCGGGCGTACATCCTGCTCGTCAAAGCGGATAGCGATACCGTTGCGCGTAGCGAGAATAATTTCGCTGTTGCCATCAGTCAGCTCAACACCGATTAAATCTTCATTTTCATCCAGATTGATAGCAACTACGCCAGCTTTGCGTGCGCTTTCCAAATCTTTCAGATTGATTTTCTTAACCGTACCTTTATTAGTTGCCATGAACATAAACTGTTCTGCTTTAAATTCCTTTACAGGGATAACAGCAGTAATTTTTTCGCCGGAAGTTAAAGGCAGCAGGTTAATAATTGCAGTACCTTTGGCAGTACGTCCTGCTTCCGGAATTTCATAGCCTTTTTGGCGATATACACGACCTCTGTTAGTGAAGAAAAGGATGTTATGGTGCGTAGTAGAGAGGAACAAGTGCTCGGCTGAATCATCAACCTTCTTGCCGCTGCCGCCAGTTTTACCAACGCCACCGCGTTTCTGGTTGCGGAAGTTATCCAAAGTCTGGCGTTTGATATAACCCTGATAGCTAATCGTAACCACAATATCTTCCTCTGCGATAAGATCTTCAATTTCCATTTCGGAACTGTCATGTGAAATTTCCGTACGACGCTCATCGCCGAAGCGTTTTTTCATCTCCAGTAAATCTTCTTTGATAATATTCATAACTTTATGTTCATCTGCCAAAACGCTTTCTAACCAGTCAATGGTTTCCAGAACATCAGCGTATTCGTCATCAATCTTCTTGCGCTCCAAACCGGTTAAACGTTGCAGGCGCATATCCAAAATAGCCTGTGCCTGACGCTGGCTCAGTTTAAAGTTCTCCATCAAAGCTGCACGGGCAATATCAGCCGTAGAACTGCTGCGAATAGTGCTGATAACAGCATCAATATTATCCAGCGCAATCTTCAAACCTTCCAAGATATGCGCGCGATCTTTTGCCTTTCCCAAATCGTAGCGTGTACGTCTGGTAATAACGTCTTTTTGATGTGCCAGGTAATATTCCAAAACCTGCTTTAAATTCAAAATACGCGGTTCACCGTTTACCAAGGCCAACATGATAATGCCAAAGGAGCTTTGCAGCGCAGTATGCTTATACAGCTGGTTCAACACTACATCAGGCACAGCGTCGCTCTTGAGCTCAATAACAATGCGGATACCATGCTTTAAGTTAGAATAATCATCAACGTGGGTGATGCCTTCGATAGAACCGTCTTTAGCCAAAGAAGCAATATCTTTAATCAGGTTAGCTTTATTAACCTGATAGGGGATAGACGTAATAATAATATTATGCTTGCCTTTATTAGCAGGTTCAATTTCTGCCTTAGCACGAATTTTTACAACGCCGCGGCCTGTAGTATAAGCACTGGTAATACCC
>CAVKDE010000247.1:0-2960 GCA_963654835.1 Duodenibacillus sp.
GTTATACATCGTAAAATGATTGACTTAGGATTTTAAAAATCTTATAATTGTAAATATAGAGTGTTTGAGGCTCTAAAGGTAATGAGTTATAAAATTTTAAAATATTTTATGAGGAAAGGTGATAGCATGAGTAAAGTACTTTTTGAGTGGAAAAACTTTCCTGTGGAGTTTTTGAATGCGGTGCTGCAAAGCAAAAACACTTCTGCTAAATATCGTCCACGGGTTGAATTTGATGATGCTGTTTTCGTCGCTCCGTATCTGAACAATATGTGCAAATTTCCTGATGCACATTTTGTGAGTAACTATCGTGAAGAAATTGAAGATTATTTCTTAAGTGATGCAGATCATTTAGAAAATGTGGTAAAAGAACTTGAATCTAAAAACTACGCAGGTATTAGAAGTAATGATGAAGATGTGTTGCGCAAACTAAAGCAGTGTACTTTATCTAATGCTCTTATTACAGCTTATCTGGAGGAACTCCTGCGTACTGGCGCAGATGGGGATATAGAGTTTGGCTCCTCTTTTTATCAGCCAGTTAGCATCAATCTGGCAAATTCGCATATACAGGACGTAAAGCTGTATTCCTATCAGCAGGAAGCAAATATTGCCATGCAGCAATATTTCCTTGAGGAAAATGGCAAAAGCGGTATCCTTGTTATGCCTACAGGCAGTGGTAAGACGATGACCAGTATTTACTTTTTGCTGCATGAAATGGTTTCGCGTGGTTATGAAGTTATCTGGCTGGCGCATCGTCATATGCTGGTGGAGCAGGCAGCTAAAGCTTTTTACAGGCTTGCACCATTGGTGAAAGATATTGCTGGTGACGAAAAAAGTGAATTAACTATGACCTGTGTATCTGGTGCTCATGCCAGCGCGCATGCTTTAAGCAAAAAGGACGATATCGTTGTGGCGAGCGTGCAGAGCCTGGTGCGCAGCGTAAAATACCTTACTAAACCTTTGAAAAAGAAGGTTATTATTGTCGTGGACGAAGCGCACCATACGCTGGCGCCATCTTATAAACGCATTATTAACGCTGTGCGCGAAAAATGCCCTGAGGCCAAACTACTTGGCTTAACAGCGACGCCGATTCGCTATACTGATGCAGGTACAGTTTCTTTGCTTAAGCTTTTTGAGCAGAAGATTATCTATGCCATTCCGTTGAGCAAGCTTATTGCTGACGGAACCTTGGCTTCACCGATAAACTTAAAACGTGAAACTAATGTAGAGATTGAAAGCTATATTGACCCGGAAGAAATGAAAAAGGTCTTGGCAAAAGGCGATTTAACCGAAAGAGCTGTGAATAAAATTGCCAAGTCCAATGAACGTAACGAAGTTATTGTTAATGAATATCTTGAGCATAAAGAAAAATATGGCAAAACAATTATTTTTGCTTTAAATAAAGAACACTGCATTGTTTTACAGGCTATGTTAGCTGCAAGAGGCGTTAAATGCGATTATGTTTATTCCGGTAGAGATGGTAATGAAAGTATTATTGAACGCTTCCGCTACGCTGACCATAAAGATGCAGAAGGAAAGAATGATCATATTGACGTTTTAATTAATATCAATATTCTCACTGAAGGTAGCGATATTCCTGATATCCAAACCGTTTTTCTGACCCGTCCGACGAACAGTGATGTTACGCTGATGCAGATGATTGGTCGTGGTATGCGTGGCGAGCAATGCGGTGGTACGAAAACAGTTTACATCGTGGATTTCTGCGATAAGTGGGCAAGCTTTACACGTTGGCTGAATCCTTCCTACTTGTTTGAAGGTGAAGAAGGCGGCACTCCTAGCAGCAAACCTAGACCTAAAAAACCTTTGGAAGAAATTCCTGTTTCCAGTATTCTTGATGCTATGCGTGCCATTTCTTATGGCGATTTAGGTTTCAAAGCACACGCTGCCGTGCTGCCTATCGGCTGGTATAATGTTTTTGATAGAAATGAGCAGCCGGAAAAGGTACTTGTTTTTGCTAATCAAAAAGAAGGTTATGCAGCAATGCAAGCTGACATAAAAACTATTATTGATACAGAAGAACAAAACGGTAAAGAGTTGCTGCTAAAATATTTTGATGGTTTTGGCGTTATGCCTACACCAGAGGAACTGGAAGATATTGCTGAATTTACGGCAGTAGAAAAAGCTTTCCCTGCGTTCCAGTCCTTTGAAGAGCGCAATGCTATAGATCCTTCTAGCCTGGCGCAAAAATATAAGGAAGAAACATCCGCAGCAAATATTTTCCGAATTGGGCAGGAGATTAATGAAATTTATAATCAGCATAAAACAATTATTGACAGCTTGTATGGCAGTGTAGCAGCATATCAGCAACGTATTTTTGATTTTATCATGTATCCGAACGGTGTTACACCAACTGGTTCAAGAATTGAAGAGGCAGAAGCGGAATTTTGCAAGCTGAGCAGCGAGCCTTTTGCGGAACCGCTTGAGGTATTACTTGATGAGGTAATTGCGCAGCAAAAAGAAAATCTTGGTGACGAATTTAAGCATCCGACAATTGGCTGGACGAAGAAAGCTTATAAAGGCTACTTTGCGCAATATGATTGGCTGATTGATGATATCAAGGTAAATTGTGGTCTTAACTCGGTAAGTATTCCTAGGGAAGTGCTGAAATACTTGATTTATCACGAATGCTTACATCAGCTTATCCATTCCCATGGGCCGAAGTTCCGTGAGCTGGAGCGTAAGTTCCATAATTTCAATGAATATGATAACTTCTTGGATTATACCTTCCCGACATTCAGTAAAGAAGAAAGTAAATAAAATTTGGAGTGATGAAAATGGCAAAAGTAGTTTTTTGTAATATTGCGTGGATGAAGCATTATTATGGTATTGGAGAAGATGACCAACCGAAAAATGGTGGTGCTTTTGTTAAAGAAAATAATTATGGATCTGAATGTTTTAACTTCTATCCCTACAACCATAATTGTCTAGGGTATGTGCGAGTG
>CAVKDE010000248.1:0-2936 GCA_963654835.1 Duodenibacillus sp.
GCCACCTCCCCTTACAGGTGAGGCCATACCAGGGCTTCTAAAATTACTTATGGTACAAGCGGAAGCTGCCTTAAACCAGCAGTTTCATCAATACCAAACATTACATTCATATTCTGCACCGCCTGACCAGCAGCACCTTTTACAAGATTGTCAATGCAGTTCATCACGATAATACGGCCGGTGCGTTTATCTGTCTGCCAGCCTAAATCAACGTAGTTGGAACCACGGATATTTTTCAGTTCCGGACAGCCTCCCTTGCCACGCAGGCGGATGAAAAACTCATCGCCATACATAACCTGATAAGCTTCCTCAATCTGTGCATCTGTTACGCCTTCTTTCAGCTGAGCGTAACACGTAGCGAAAATACCGCGATCCACAGGCAGCAGATGCGGCGTAAACTGGATTACAACATTCTCGCCCGCAAATTCGCTGTAAATCTGCTCAATCTCCGGCGTATGGCGATGCGTTGCCACGCCGTAGGCTTTAAAGCTTTCATTTACACTGCAATACAGGCTGCCAGCTTTCAGGCTGCGTCCTGCACCTGTTGTGCCGCTTTTGGCATCTACAACAATGCACTGCGGCTCAATCAGCTTATATTTTAAAAGCGGTACCATCGCCAAAATGCTACAAGTTGTATAACAACCCGGATTGGCTACGAGCTGCGCATTTTTAACCTTATCGCGATACAATTCAGTCAAACCGTAAACAGCCTGCGCATCAGGATCTTCATGTTTTACATGATACCACTCTTCAAAAACACGGTAATCTTTAAATCTATAATCTCCGCCTAAATCAACAATTTTAGTTTTGCTGCCTCGCAGACGCTTACCAATTTTCATAGCGTGACCATGAGGCAGGGCGATGAAAATAACATCACTGGCAGCAGCAATTTCTTCAAGATTTTGCATAGAATCTAACTGCTTTTCAATGCGTCCCGCAAGATGGGGATACATCGCAGCAATCGCTTCGCCTGTACTGCTTTCAGAGGTAATTGCAGCAATTTCTGCTTCCGGATGACCATCCAAAAGACGCAGCAGTTCTACACCGGCATAACCGGTGGCACCTATAACACTTGCTTTCATATCCATCCTCCTTTGTATATTTGATAATTATACAACTAACTTGCATATTTACGCAAGTCCCTTGCAGAATTTTTTTGTAAAAAGGCAAGCAACACTCATCCATTTTACGATATATATTTTACTACTTTACAAGCTTTTTTCCTAGTCTTTTTTCTTGTATACTTTGCCAAAAATCATCTTTCTTGTTACAATAAAGAAAAGACACAAAGGGAGATATTAGATCATGATTAAAATATTAGTAATGGCCGTACTAATTTTTCTTGGTATGGCAGGCTATGACACCATGACAGAAAAACCACAGCCCACTGCCCCTATCGCGCAAGAAGAACAGCAGAAAGCTAAGCACGAAAAATCAGCCGCGATGGCAATATTCACCAGCCTTCTGCCAGCACGCGAAACCTGGCCTTCACCCATGCAAAAATTTTACCTTGCTTTCAATATGGAAGAAGTTATCGATCCTATCCGTGAAAATCCGGAATGGACGCCACTTGACGCCATGGCACACGATGTTCCACGCGCGCTTATCGCCATTGAAGACCATGATTTTTATAACCACGGTGCTATCGCTATGGACGGTATTTTGCGTGCAACGCTTGCCAATATCAGTGCAGGTGAAGTAGTGCAGGGCGGCAGCACGCTCACGCAGCAGTTTGTAAAGAACGTATTTCTTTCACACGAGCAGAGCATGGAACGCAAAATAGAAGAAGCAGTGCTGTCGCTGATGCTGGAAGATAATTACAGCAAAGATGAAGTATTGGAGCTGTATCTGAACACTACATATTTCGGCGCAGGTGCGAACGGTATTAAGCAGGCCAGCGAAAAATATTTTGGCAAGGCACCTTCCGCGCTTTCTTTAGCCGAAGCAGCTGTAATCGCCTCGCTTCCTTATGCTCCCAGCAGTTTAAACCCGTTGGAAAACCCCGAAGGCTGTAAAAAGCGTCAGCTTTTAGTATTAAACTCTATGCTGAAATATGGCATGATTAACCAAAACCAGCTTGCCGAAGCCAAAGCAGAACGCATCTGGCTGACGAATGGCACAGCAATGTAAGCGCAATCGTTGACAGTTTAGGCTTGCGCCTTTATAATTAATATATTAAGAATGAAATTAGCAATATCCCTCTTTCATGAGGGTAAAGCAGCAAAAGAGGTAGACTTATGAGTAAAATTATTCTTACAGGCGACCGTCCGACAGGACGATTGCATGTTGGCCATTATGTTGGCTCTTTACGCCAACGCGTAGCTTTACAAAATTCTGGTGAATACGATAAAGTATATATTATGATTGCTGATGCCCAGGCATTAACAGATAACGCAGAAAATCCTGATAAAGTGCGTAAAAATATTATTGAAGTAGCACTCGATTATCTTGCTGTTGGCTTAGACCCGGCAAAATCTACGCTGTTTATCCAATCTATGGTTCCCCAGCTCACTGAGCTTACTTTCTATTACATGAACCTCGTAACCGTTTCCCGCTTGCAGCGCAACCCGACCGTAAAAAACGAAATCAAAATGCGTAACTTTGAAGCAAGCATTCCGACAGGTTTCTTCTGCTATCCTATCAGCCAGGCTGCTGATATCACTGCTTTTAAAGCAACCGTTGTTCCCGTTGGCGAAGACCAGCTGCCAATGCTGGAGCAATGCAAAGAAATCGTGCATAAATTTAACAGTGTTTATGGTGAAACTTTAGTTGATCCGGAAATCATGCTGCCGAAAAATGATGCCTGCCTGCGTCTGCCCGGTATTGACGGCAAAGCGAAGATGAGTAAATCCCTGGGCAACTGCATTTATCTTTCCGATGAACCCGAAGAAGTTAAAAAGAAAGTTATGTCCATGTATACTGATCCTGACCACATC
>CAVKDE010000249.1:0-2931 GCA_963654835.1 Duodenibacillus sp.
TGCTCAGCCTGTGTGTGAATATTGTTGTGCTGGAGGCAGTGCTGTATTTTAGCGGCTTCTACCGAAAGGAGCAGCTAGGCAGGCGTTATTTGCTGCTGATATCATTGCTTTTAGGTTTTGGCGATGCGGTGATTACTTTTATCAATATGCAGCAGATGATGTTTTTCTACCGTTTGTATTATGCAGATTGGTATCTGGCACTCTATATGCTGGTTAATGGTGTGCTTTATAGCAGCATTGGCGCGTGGCTGGGCGCAAAAACAGGCACCAAGCTGCAGCAGGTAATGGGGGAATAGCAATGTTAAAAATAGAAAATTTATCCTATCGTTACCAATCGCGTGAGCAGAAGACGTTGAAAAATATTAATCTTACGCTAGCAGATGGAGAAATGCTGCTCTTGGCAGGGCGCAGCGGCTGCGGCAAATCTACTTTGATTAAAGCTATCAGCGGTTTATTAGGCAGTGAAGAACGCGGCGATTTAGAGGGAAAAATTTATCTGGCGGGAGAAGATGTTACGCTGTGGCCGCCGGAAAAAATCGGCCAACTTGTCGGCACTGTTTACCAATCGCCGGATGACCAGCTTTTTGCCATGACGGTGGCAGATGAAGTTGGCTTTGCCCTGGAAAACCAAGGAGAAGAGGAAGCTGTTATCAAAAAGAAGGTCAGCGAAACGCTGGCGATGGTTGGCCTTGCCGGTTTTGAGGAATACAGCATCCACAAGTTGAGCGGCGGACAAAGGCAGCGATTGGCTTTAGCTTCTATTTTAATTACGCGGCCGAAGCTTTTGATTTTAGATGAGCCTGTGAGCCAGATGAATCCGCAAGGTGTGCAGAGCTTTATGCAGCTTTTAGTTAAGCTCAACAAAGAAGCAGGCATTGCGATTTTAATGGTGGAACACCGTGTGAACGAACTGTACCAATATTTTTCCCGCCTTGCTGTAATGCAGAATGGACAGATTATTTACGATGGCACATTGGCCGAAGCCTGGGAAAAATTAACAGGCAGGCCGGATTTAGGTCTTCGTGAACCGCAGAGCGTGAAGCTGTGCCGTGCTTTAGAGTTGGCAGAGATTACGACGCAGCAGACGAAAATTATTGAAATGATTCATAAAGAGTGCATTATAAATACTGCTGAGGAGAAAAACTCACTGCGCCAAGTTACCCAAGAAGCGATTTTAGAAGTGAATAACGTAACTTTTTCTTATCCTGGCAGCAAGCAGCCGACGCTGAAAAATTTAAGTTTTACATTGGCAGCGGGCGAGATTACTGCGCTCATGGGTTTTAACGGTGCAGGTAAAAGCACGCTGATGAATTTAATCGGCGGCTTGGCGCATTTGCGTCATGGCAGCATAACGCTGGCGGGTAAAGATATTACTAAAGCTTTAGGCAGCGTGGGTTATTTAAGGCAGGAGCCTGATTTAATGCTTCTAGCGGACACGGTGCGTGAAGAATTATGCTGGAAGAATCACACAATTACGCCTGAAAAGCTTACAAAGCTTTTAGAGCAGCTGAACCTTACGGAATATGCTGATGATTTTCCGCTGGCACTTAGCAAAGGCCAGCGCCTGCGCGTAGTTTTAGGTGCGATGCTGGCAAAGCAGCCCAAGCTGCTTTTGCTGGATGAACCGACGACAGGCCAGGATGAGCGTAGCCTGAGCGAGATCCGTAAGCTGCTTTTGGCTTATAAAAATAATGGTGGCAGCGTGTTTATCTGCACACATGATTTGGAGCTGGCGGCGCAGGTTACAGATAGGGTAATTGTACTCAGGCAGGGTGAAATTATTGCTAACGCTGCTACACATGAAGTTTTAAGTGATAATGATTTATTGTGCGAAGGTGGTTTGACCTCGCCGACGATTTTGCCTATCTGCGCACGTTTGGGCGTGCCGCCTTGTATTACCGTGGAGGAGGTGCAGAGTTATGTCCGTAAGGCAGCTGTGGGAAGGAACTGATGCAGCAAATTGGGCGCAGCGGCTAAACGGGCGCACCAAGCTGATTTTTCTCTTTTCATTTGCTATATTGATGATTACTGTGGATAATCCGCGCACGTTATTTGTGCTGTTCACGCTGACTTTGGCGTTGCATATCGCTGCCCGTACTTCTATTTACAAATGGAAGGTGTTAGCGATTCTGCTCCTGCTGGGGCTGTGGGGTTCTATGTTCAGCCAGGCACTTTTTTACGCGCAGACGCCGCGTTCGCCGTTATTTGTCATTATTGCGCCTGATGCATCGTTTTTAGGG
The DNA here is from genome assembly GCA_963654835.1 of Duodenibacillus sp. Lineage (GTDB taxonomy): Bacteria > Bacillota > Negativicutes > Acidaminococcales > Acidaminococcaceae > Phascolarctobacterium_A. Next base: position 2,241 of record CAVKDE010000249.1, read on the forward strand.
CAGCTGACGGGCGGACTTTACATTTACCGCGAAGGCATTTTGTATGGCGCGGTGCAAGGATTGCGTAGCGCAAGTATGCTGGCTTTAGGTCTTTTGGTGTGCTGGACGAGTGATCCGCGCCAGCTTTTGCAGGCGATGCTTGCATGGCGTTTATCGCCGCAGTTGGCGTTCATGCTGGTGACGGCAATTCGCTTTCTTCCTGTCCTGGCAGCGGAAACAGGTGAAGTTATTACTGCCTTGCAGCTTAGAAGTGACAGCCAGAGCGGACGCACTGCTGTTTTGCGCCACCTGCCTTATATCGCGAAACCTTTACTTGCGCGTTGCCTCAGGCGTGCGCAGACGTTGGCACTTTCTGTGGTCAGTCGCGGCTTTTTTCTGGCGGGAGCACGCTCGCGTAAGCAGGCGTGGGCAGTGCGGGAGCAGGCGGGCTGCGCAGCTTTGCTTGTGTTTACTTTATTAGTAGTAGGCAGTAAAATTATTTATCTTTTATCGGAGCAGGGTTTTTATTTTGGCGTGTTCCGTCAGCTGTATGATTGGACGGTGCTGTATTTATGAAAAAATGGAAAGGCTACCTGGCGCTTGTCCTTTTGCTTTTGTCATGGGTAGCTTTATATTGGATTACCGGCAGTAGAACGCCGTGGAATCATTTTAACGCTAGCGATGAGAATAATGGTGTGAGCGTTTATCTGGG
>CAVKDE010000250.1:0-2904 GCA_963654835.1 Duodenibacillus sp.
TGCTTAGCCAAGGCAAGGTGCAGATTGAGGTATTGGCAAATCTGGATAAGGTGGCACCTGCGGGGGCATTGCTTGTAGCTGCGTGGCCGCGTATTGAGGGGGCGACCGGGCTTCCTGCGCGTGTTTACGCCATTACACCTAAAGGCGTATAAGGCAATAGCTACTTCACAATTTTTATCTTGACGTTAAAGAAATAAAGAAGTTCAGACGTACACTGAATATGAAAGGTGTACGTCTTTTTGCGTTTTATGGTATAATAGGAAGAAATGTATAAGAATGAAATCTTAAGGAGTCCTCATGCGTAAAATAAAAACCATCTTTCAATTTATAATTGCCTTCATTATCGCGATTTTTGCCTATAACAGCTTTTACATTCCCCACGCAGAGAGTGTGCGTAGTGCCGTGCAGAGCAGGCTGCCTGCTGCTTTGCAGCAGGAAAGCACCGCACGTAGTAGCGCGTTGCCGGAAAGTAAATTGCGCATCAGTGTGCTGAATGTGGGGCAGGGGGACGCAATTTTACTTCAGGATTCTAAGCAGGCCGTGATGATTGACGTAGGCGACAGCCGTAAAAGAACTTCTAAAGATGGTTCTGTAACAGATAATGGCGGACAGGAGGCTCTAGTCAAAGCTTTGGACAAGGCTGATGTCAAACGTATCAATACCGTGATTGTGACCCACCATCATTCGGATCATATGGGTAATATTATGTATGTGCGTGGTAAGTATAGCGTGAAAAATATTTATGACAGTGGTTATCCTAATACAAGTTATAAAACTTCTGTGCAGCTACACAAGGATTTACAGGCAGGACAATATCATCACCGTCAGCTTCAAGCTGGTGATACGGTAAAACTTGGGCCTGCTTATTATCTGGAAGTTTTGGCACCTGGTGATTTTATCGAGCCTAAGCTTTACAAGAATATTAATAACACTAGTCTGGTATTGAAGCTGCATTATGGTGATTTTACGATGCTGCTCACAGGTGATGCGGAAAAGGGCGTGGAAGGCGCGTTAAAGCAGAAATATGGTGTCAAACTGAAGGCGGATGTGCTGAAAGTTGGCCATCATGGCAGTCCTACGTCTTCTATCTGGCAGTTTGTTAATGAAGTGAAGCCTAAATATGCACTCATTAGCTGTGGACCGTTTGAGATTTATCATCATCCTAATGCGAATGTTGTCAAAAGTTTGCAGCATCTTGGAGCGAAGGTGCTGACGACTTATGACCATGGAACGCTGACTGTGACGACGGATGGTAAGAGTTTTGATGTAAAAACAGAGAGGTAGGCTTGTTTGTAATTTTGCTCAAAGTATTATAATAAATCTGTTAAGGTAAAATTATTTTGACTCAGCTCATCAAAGTATACTGTCTTTGGCTTTTAAGATGATGACATTGCTTATTTTGTGTGAAGCGATAATAGCATTATATGCTTTAGAGAGTTGTTTATATTAATATTACTTACTTGGATAACTAGTATCTAAATACCTTTTCCTTATTAGCTAATTATAACTTTAAACTTTATTGACATATCATTACAGATACAGCAAATATATAAAATAATATTGTATAAAAATATAAATCATTAATTTCACAAAACATACTTTCACTAAAGTTGACATTAATAAAATAATATGATATACTAATAAAAGCTGATTGGATAATTAGCAGTAGTAATATAAGCACCTGGATAGGTTCTGGAAATAATGAAATAATCGCGATTATATGCTTATAGTTGTTATTATTTAGAACCTAACCTTTTGGGGTTAGGCTTTTATTATTTTTAACCTCCAATTGCAGAAAGAAGGTTTTTATTGTGATAAAAAGAAAGGCTGCGTTAATCAAATTAGATTTTGTAACTGAGCAAACTGTAGGTGAAATCACTAAGATAGTGGGACTAATGAAAGCAAAATTTCTAGTTCACATTATTGATGTTATGGGATTAGATGCTAATCCTAGATCATCTCGTACTGGATCAGTTACTGATGCTATTATTACTTCGCTGGATAATACACCTCTGTTATTTCCATTTAAAACTAAAGGTATATTGTTGGCATCATCTAGTTTTGAGAGATTAGAACGAAATCGTTTTAATATTTTGCCAGATGATCCTGAAATTGAAGGCATTCTTGATGGTGGACATAATACTTTAGCTATAGGTATTTATATATTGTCTCATGCTTTGGAATACACAAAAAGAAAATCTTTAAAAAATAATTTAACTTGGGATGCCTTTAAAGAATATTGGAAGCAAAACAGAGATAGCATAGATACATATTTAGGAGATATTCGTAGTGGGAAAATAGAAAATGATATAGATTTCTATGTTCCGATAGAGTTACTAGTTCCTAAAAATATTGAAGAGAGATCATGTATTGACTCTTTTAAAAACGATCTATTGGAAATTTGTGCAGCACGTAATAACAACGTTCAATTGCAGACTTCTGCAAAAGCTAATCAAAAAGGATATTTTGAGGAATTAAAAACTCTTCTAAATAAATATAATCCATCTGTTTGTCGTCAAGTGGAATGGAAAACAAATGATGGTGGAAAAATTAAGGTACAGGATATTGTAGCATTATCTTGGATACCTTTATCTTTAATGCATGGTGTTAAAGATGCAAACGGGAAGGTTATTGAACCTGTGAAGCTCAATACAATATATAGTGCTAAAGGTAGTTGCATGGCACAGTTTGATAAATTAATGAGTTCACCTCAAGTTACATTTGAAACAACAGTTGATTATAGAAGAGAGCTTCGTAATACTGAAGTAGCTACAGCTTTTGAGATCACTGCACAGTTACCAGAATTATATGACTATATTTATGAAAATTTTCCTAAATACTACAATGCTGCTGGAGGGAAATATGGTAGTATTAATGCAGTGAAGAAAATGAATGGTTCTAATG
>CAVKDE010000251.1:0-2876 GCA_963654835.1 Duodenibacillus sp.
GCGTGCTGCCAGCGCACTTTTTAGCGCGCGTCAGCAAGTCGCGCAGGTGCTGCATTGCGCGCCGCGTGAAATTTATTTTACTTCCGGTGGCAGCGAGGCAGATAACCAGGCACTTATCAGTGCTGCAGCCTTAGGCAAAGCACAGGGAAAATACCACATTGTTTCTACCGCAATGGAGCATCACGCTATTTTACACACGTTGGAAGAATTAGCAGTGCAAGGCTTTAGTGTAACACTTTTAAAACCGCAGGCTAATGGTATTGTTACGGCCAAGCAGGTTGCAGAGGCTATCAAAGATGATACCTGCCTTGTTTCTGTAATGTACGCTAATAACGAAACTGGTGCTATCCAGCCGATTAGAGAAATTGGTGCACTGTGCCGCGAGAAAAAAATAATTTTTCATACGGATGCGGTGCAGGCAGCAGGTCACATTGATATAGATGTAGAGCGCGATAATATAGATATGCTTTCCCTTTCTGCACATAAATTTCATGGGCCGAAAGGTGTAGGCTTATTGTTCGCTAAAAGCAAAATCCTGTTGACGAGCGTTATCCGTGGTGGCGGGCAGGAGCGTGGCAAACGCGCGGGAACGGAAAATATTCCCGGAATTATAGGCCTTGCTGCAGCTTTAAAGGATGCACAGGAAAATATGCAGCAAAATACTACATATATAACAGCTTTACGCGATGCTTTGCGTGCCGGGTTAGATAAAATTGCCGGAGCAAGTTTTAATGGTGATAAAGAGCGTTGCCTGCCTGGCACGATAAACTATAGCTTTGCTGGCGTAAACGGCGAAGCTTTGCTTTCGCTGCTTTCTAATGAAGGTATTTGCTGCTCGTCCGGCTCTGCCTGCTCCGCAGGTTCGCTGGAGCCCAGCCATGTGCTGCTGGCACTTGGCTTAACGCAGGAGCTGGCGCAAAGTGCGCTGCGTTTTTCCTTATGCGAATATAACACTATGGCGGAAGTAGAAGTTATCATTAACAAAGTTACAGAAGCGGTAAACCGCTTGCGGAGGTAAAAAGATGGTGTCACAGGCTGCAAATTTAATACAACAGCTCGCGCGCGAGCATGATCTTAGCGATGCAGCTTTGTTGACGCTGATAACAAGCACGGAAGCGAATGTTAATGAGCTGCTGGCGCAGGCAGCAGATGAATTTCGTCGCCAGTATTACGGTGATGCGGTTTATATCCGCGGCTTGATTGAGTTTACGAATTACTGTAAAAATAACTGCTATTACTGCGGCATCCGCGCAGGCAATAACTTGGCTTCGCGTTATCGCCTCACGCAAGAAGAAATCCTCGCCTGCTGCGCCGAAGGTTATCAGCTTGGCTTTCGCACCTTCGTCCTCCAGGGGGGAGAAGACCCTTATTTTACGGATGATAAAATCTGCGCGCTTGTGCGTGCTATCCGCAGGCAGCATCCTGACTGCGCTATTACGCTTTCCATCGGCGAAAAAAGCAGGGAGAGCTACCAGGCGTATTTTGATGCGGGGGCAAACCGTTATCTTTTGCGCCACGAAACTGCGGACGCAGAGCATTATGCCAAACTGCATCCTGCCAGCATGAGCCTTGCGAACCGCAAACGCTGCTTGTTTGATTTAAAGGAGATAGGCTATCAGGTCGGCTCCGGTTTTATGGTGGGTTCGCCTTATCAGACAGCGGAAAATCTGCTTTGTGATTTGCGCTTTTTGCAAAAACTCTCGCCCGATATGATTGGCATTGGCCCATACATTACACACGCGCATACACCGTTTAAAGATCAGCCTAGCGGCACTTTAGCGATGACGCTGCGCCTGCTTTCAATTTTACGCCTGCTCTTTCCCTATGCGCTGCTGCCTTCTACAACGGCATTGGGAACTATCGCGCCCAACGGACGCGAGTTGGGGTTAAAAGCTGGCGGCAATGTGGTGATGCCCAATCTTTCACCAGTGGGCGTGCGCAAGAAGTACGAACTTTATGCCAACAAAATCTGTACAGGCGAAGAAGCGGCGCAGTGCCGTGGCTGTCTGGAAGCACGCGTGCGCAGCGCAGGATATAAAATTGTAACTGATATCGGCGATGTTCGCCGCACTTTGAAATAAAAGAAGGAGATACATATGAATAAGAAAGCTATAATCGCTATGAGCGGTGGCGTTGATTCCAGCGTTTCTGCTCTTTTGATGCTGGAGCAGGGATTTGACTGCACTGGCGTTACTATGAAGCTTTTCAGTAATGATGATATAGGCATAGCTAAGCAATATAGCTGCTGCTCCATTGACGATGTCGCGGATGCACGCAGTGTTGCTGCAGGTCTTGGTATGCCTTATTATGTTTTCAACTTTGCCGACCGCTTTGAGCACGATGTTATCGACCGTTTCGTTGATGCTTATGTGAACGGTAGAACGCCGAACCCCTGCATTGATTGCAACCGCTATTTGAAATTCGACCAGCTTTTCGTGCGTGCGCAGGAGCTTGGCTGTGATTATGTTGTTACGGGTCACTATGCGCAAATTTCTTACGATGAACAAAAAGGCCGCTACCTGCTGCGCAAAGCGGTCGACCCGCTCAAAGACCAAAGCTACGTGCTCTATTCGCTCACGCAGGAGCAATTGGCGCACGTTATGTTCCCTCTTGGCGGACTGCATAAAACGCAGGTGCGCGAAATCGCCGAAAAACATGGCTTTATCAACGCGCATAAGCATGACAGCCAGGATATTTGCTTTATCCAAAGCGGAACTTATGCTGATTTTATTGAAGCACGTCTGGGCAGAAAATTCCCCGCAGGCAATTTTGTGGATGAAGAGGGGAATGTGCTTGGTAGGCATAAAGGCATCATTCACTACACCGTAGGTCAGCGCAAAGGTTTAGGCCTGGCTTTGCCGCAGCCGATGTATGTC
>CAVKDE010000252.1:0-2874 GCA_963654835.1 Duodenibacillus sp.
CTGATTATTGGGGAATTGATAAGCAGTTTCCAAAGTTTGATGATGATAAAGGTGTTACGCTTGTACTTGTAAACAGCAAGGCTGGTGCTGATTTATTAGCGCAAGTTAAGGAGCAGGCGGAGCTGCTTGTGACGGATTTTGCTAAGGGAGCTGAATATAATTTAGCGGTAAGCAAATCTTTACCCTTGCATCCACAAAGAGAGTTTTTCTTTAAAAATCTGGAAAAGTATACGCTTAAAGAAATGGTAGAGAAGTGTCTGGAGTAAAATACAGGTAGATATATTTTATGGAGGTTTGCCATGCGTTATCCAATTAGCATTCAAACATTTGCAACAATTCGAGAAGGTAACTATGTTTATGTAGATAAAACAGATTTAGTTTATCGTCTGGCACAGGAACATGTGTGTTTCTTGTCGCGTCCGCGTCGCTTTGGTAAATCTTTGCTAATAAGTACTTTAGATGCTTATTTTTCCGGAAGCAAAGAATTGTTCCAAGGTTTGAAAATGGAAAAACTAGAAGATAAATGGGATGTTTATCCGGTATTTAGAATTGACTTTGCCAATGGTAACTTTAGTAATCTTGATGAGTTAACACTAATACTTGAAGGGAAAGTAAGTTATTGGGAAAAACTTTACGGAAAAAATGATGTTTATAAGACATTGGGTGATAGGTTTAAGTACGTTCTGGAACAGGCAGTAGTTAAAACAGGCAAAAAAGCGGTTGTACTTATTGATGAATATGATAGACCGTTGATTGATGTTCTTGGTGAACCTCAAGAAGCTAAGAATAGAAATATCCTGAAAAATTTTTATGGTACTTTTAAAGCTGCTGATGCTAGTTTGCGTTTTGTCCTTTTGACTGGTGTTACTAAGTTTAGCCAGATTACAGTTTTCTCGGGTTTCAACCAGCCTAATGATATCAGTATGGATAGCAGATATGACGCAATTTGTGGTATTACGGAAGAAGAACTGCATACTGTTTTTGCTGAGCCGATTAGTGAAATGGCGAAAAAATTTGATTATACACTTGATGAAATGAAGGCAGTGCTAAAAAAACAGTATGATGGCTACCATTTTAGTGAAGCCTTAATTGATATTTACAATCCGTTTAGTATTATCAATGCTTTTAATAAGCTGAAATTAGATAATTATTGGTATCAATCTGGTACGCCTACATATTTGGTAAAGCTTTTGGAAGGTCATCATGTGAATATGCAAAAGCTCACCAGCAGGCCGTATGAATCGCAGTATTTTGTTGATTATAGAGCAGATGCTGAAGACCCCTTGGCGATGCTTTATCAGAGCGGATATCTGACGATCAAGGCTTATGATAGGTGTTACGGTGAATATACATTAGATTATCCTAATGTTGAAGTGCGTAAAGGCTTTGTAGCGTTGTTTGCTAAATCTGAACCGTAGATGATTGGCTTGAAGCTGAGTAAATTTTAGAGATATGATGAAAAAATTTATCAAAGCACAATTTGAAAACAGCAGCAAACTTTATGATTACTTATGCGAGATTGAAGATATCAAAAAGGGTGATAAAGTTTACGTGGATACGCACGAGGGCGAGAAGATAGTGACTGTGCGTGGCATTTTTTACAGTAAGCTGGAAGATATGCCCTTACAAGGCTATCGCTATAAGTGCGTAACAGAAAAATATGTGCTGCCCAAAGTTACAAGGCCTGAGCCTGATTGGAGTGAGCTTTTTCCAAAGCAAGATGATTCTCTTTTTGGCTCAGGATTTGAAGTTATTAACAGCACTATCGGCATTGGGCGAAGTAAATATAATAGGAATTTACTTGTCTATAAAAATAAAGGTGATAGCAAAATCCACACTTTTTTACTGCTAAGGTGGAGAAGAGGTACATTGATTACTCAAGAGTGGTTTATTACAGATAAAACCAATATTAGAAAAGGCGATTTTGTTTATATCAATGAGCATGTAAAAAACTGCTATCCTACATATGGCAGAGTTGAAAAAGTTGTGGAATGTACTTATGCTAAATTAAATTCGCCTAAGGCTTTTTTCTGGTATGTAAATCAAAAAATAAGTAGTGCGGAAGTTTTTAAAGCTAAAAAATATTTAGGCATCTGGACTGCTGATGATTATTGGAACTGTGCGAAGGAGTGCGTTTTTGCTTTAATAGTAATAGCGTTTTTATATTGGGTTATGTTTACAGAAGAAGGGCGGGAAACTTGGCGCTTGTACCGAGATTTTGAACGCGATTTTCCCAGAAAGCCATAGATGAAATTTTGTGTTGATAATTATTTTCAATCGTGTTATGATGTTATTAGTATGAAGAATAGAGTTTTTAAGCTATTCTTGTAAACGAAAAAGAAAAGAGAGGTTTTTAAAATGACTACTGTAGTAGAAAAATATCTGCAAATTGCAAAGCTGGCGAAGGATCCTGCTAATGCGGAGGTTGTTATTGACGGTATCCTTACTTTCTTCGATCTTGATTATATTGATTTAGGACTGGGTATTGAAAGACTTTATACTACTGGCGTAATTGATCATAAATTTAGAAGTGTGCTGTATAAAGCTGAAGATTTAGATGGCATTATGGCCTGGCTTAAAGAAAAAGCTGGCGTAACTGATGAAGAAATCGCTGCTGCCGAAGCTAAAGAAAAAGAATATGTTGACGGCTGCCTGATGTTAGCTAAACAATATCTGGGCATGGGTCACTGCATCAGCGGCAAAACTTATCTAGAATTAGCTGCTGCGAAAGGCTCTGAAGAAGCTAAAGCTCAGCTCAAAGATATGGAATATGCGCAAGATATGTATGGATTGGGCGAGCATTACTTGAGCATGGGCCATGTAATCTGTGCTAAAACTTATTTTGAACTTGCTGCCGCAAAAGGCTGCCCGAAG
>CAVKDE010000253.1:0-1592 GCA_963654835.1 Duodenibacillus sp.
GTAAGAAGTTTCCAGTCAGATAGAGGCTTAGAGGTTGATGGTGTTATCGGGCCAGCTACCTATAGAGCGCTGATGAACAAGGAGATGCCTCCTAACCGCAGCAATTCCACAGTACGCAACGTGCTGAGAGCTGCGTATAGCGTCATCGGTACTCCATATGTATTTGGTGGCACTTCTCCTTATGGTTTTGACTGCTCCGGCTTTACGCAATACGCTTTTGCAAGAGCTGGTGTGTATCTGCCGCGTATGGCTGACAGCCAATTCTATTCCGGCCGTCAGATTTCTATGAGTCAGCTCCGTCCTGGCGATTTGATTTTCTTCAGCACTTATGAAGCTGGTGCTTCTCATGTTGGTATTTATGTTGGCAATGGTAACTTTATCCATGCTGGTACCAGCACAGGCGTAACTGTTTCCTCTGCTTTCACTGGTTATTGGGGCGCACGTTATTACGGTGCTTGCCGCGTTCTTTAAGCATAAAAATTAGCAGATAGGCTTTTTGCTTATCTGCTTTTTTATTTTATAATTGAAAAAATACTTAGCTCTTGTTATAATCATAGATAGAATTTATAGGCATGGCGGGGCAGGTGCTTTGCTGCTGGCGCACGTGCTGCAATATAGATGAGGTGAATGATGATGCTGGAAAAAATGAAGAAGTTTTTATATAAATCGCAGCGCGGTGCGTTTATGGTGTTCTTTGCGCTTTTAGTGCCGCTTTTTTTAGGCATGATTGGCTTTGCGGTGGATGCAGGTAATATTTATATGCAGAAGGCGAAATTGCAGGATATTGCGGATGCGGCGGCACTGGCTGGGGCAGGGCATTTAAATGATAATGAAAATATTCGTGAAAGTAATGTAAGACTTGCTGTTAGTGCTTATGCTGCATCTAATGGATTGAAAGCAGAAGGAACGAGCGATAATAATGTGTATATGGGTGATAGGGTAAAAGAAGATGATGTTGAGGCGTTAAAATCTGCAAATATTAAGGATTGGAAATTAGCACAGGCGATTGATACTAAGCAAACGGATAAAGATTATACGGATGAGCACAGCCATGTACGTGTGGTGATAGCAAAACGCGTGCCTACTTTTTTTATCAATATTTTGTTTAATTTTGTTGGGGATAAAGATTTTGAAAATAGTGTAGTGGTGAGAGCGAAGGCGGTTGCGGATTATGTGAAGGGGGGGCCAGTCGTAGCTTCTAATGGTCCGAGAATTTATTGCGGACAATTTAATATTTGGTCTATTCGTGACAAAAATACCATTGTTGTAAATCAAGGACAAGATTTTAGTATTTTTACTGGTGGCTCTAGTATTGATAAAAATAGATTTCCTGCTGGTAGTGTTGGTACATATTATGCAGGTACTCAAAATCATGCAGATGTGCCAGAGGGTTGGAATTTAGTAAGCTCAACGCTTAATATGGATGCAAATCCAACTGAAGAACAAAAAAAAGAATATGAAGCGTATAAGGCTATGGAAGCTCAATATGAGTCTTTATTAAAAAAGAAGAAAGCAGAAGGAGAAGCTAAATATGCAGATATAGAACTATATAAAAAAGGTGCTGAAGGTGGAACTAATAAGCGATACATTGG
>CAVKDE010000253.1:1602-2862 GCA_963654835.1 Duodenibacillus sp.
CATTGGACCTGGTCCGGATGGTAAGGTTATGAATAATATAACTAAAGATGATAAAGAAATAGAGCTATTAATGATGGGAACAGATATGTTAAGTAAAAGTGGATGGGATAAAACACGTTTTATTACATTTGATGAAGAACTGAAAAATGTAGAAAAAATCACGACATTAGTAGCTATGGAGAATCATTCATATGACTATCCAATGTTAATCATAAATACTACTAAGCATGTTACATATGGTGATATTTATGCTCTTGGTAATACTTCTGTATATATCTCTGGTGCACACAATTATTTTGAAGGAATGATATATAGTAATGCTGAAATGTATATTGGTGGAGATGATAATCATTTTATTACTGATATCAAAGGAACTAAAGGCGCAGGAATACTTGGAGGACATGGTACTGTACTGAGTATAGGTAAAACAATAAAGCCTATATGGCATACCGTTGATTATCATGATCAAGAAACTAATACAATATTTCCTATTAATACAATAGATGAATTAAAAACTATAAGCGAGCAAGATAGTAATCCTGATTGGCATATGTATTGGGGTGATGGTTCTGGTTCTAGTGGCAACACTTCTTCTGGCCCAGATAGTTCCGACGATTCCAATTCTGGGACGCAGGCACACGTGCGCTTGGTAGAGTAGCACTTTGCAGTGCGAGCAAAAATTTAAGTTTGTATTTCTATTCTCATTCAACTTCTTTCATCACTGAAAGCGGATTTAGCTTCATATAAAACTATAATAAGAACGCAAAAAAACCGCCGAAAGGCGGTTTTTTAATACGAATATGAAAGTTTACAGCTCTTATTTACCCATTTTTTCAAAGCGTTCTAAAAGTCCTGCTTTAAAGCAGAGGATAAGTCCGCCGACAGCGCCAACTACAGCTTGCAGAATTTGGTATGGCAGTTTGATGTAAGCGTAATGCGGTGTGCTGTAAATAAAGGCGCGGCCTAAAGAATAACCAACGACCATAATAATTGCACCCAGGAAAACGCCCATAGCTGCACCTTTAAAAGTTACTTCTTTATTTGCTTTGTGTGCAAAATAGCAAATCACCATTGCTTGTACGCCGTGGGTAGCGAGTGATACGAACATCGGCGTGGGGTAGAAGAATAAATCACCCAGAAAAGCACCTACACCACCAACAATGAAGGCGGATTTCATATCCGGCAGCAAAATTGCTGCGGTGCAGATGATAACATCGTTGAGATATAAATGACCGCCGGGAACAGGCAGGCCAAATGAGC
>CAVKDE010000254.1:0-2854 GCA_963654835.1 Duodenibacillus sp.
ATCTGGAACCATAGAAGTGTCACAACTGTTTGAGCGATAAACAACCTAATATAGCAAAATCTGTTAGTATAGCGCGAGTTTTGTGACACTTCGTCCTGGTTCCATGTGAAATTTGCGTTGTGTCGTCAGACACAGGAAAATTTCTTCTGAACGAAACGATATTTAACTGCGTCGCTACGGGAAGTAATTAAGCTCGATATTATACAGCAAATTTTTCCTGACTGAAACGATATTTAATTGCATCGCTACAGAAGGTAATTAAACTCGATGCTATACAAAGTAAAAGCCATACCCCTGCCAAAAGCAGAGATATGGCTTTTATGATTTTTTAAGGCTTGTGCATCATCGCCACAATAGTCTTAGCATGCTGCAACATCAGCTTGCGTCTGCGCCAACGATAACACAGCATCGGCACAACCAGCATCGGCACACCTGCATAAAGCGTCTGGCGCAAATCAGGCGTAAAAGCAATAACAGCCAAGCAGAACACCTGCGACCAAATACCAAAATAAGTAACATAAGGAAAAAACGGTGTTTTATATTTCAGTGTATCTTCCTCGCCTTTGGCAATTAAATGACGGCGGAAATTATATTGGCTCCAGCAGATAGAAATCCACGCCATCGCCCCCGTGAAACCGGAAACAGCCAAAAGATAAGTATACAAAGTAGAATCCGGATTAAAAGTGTAGAACACAATTACTGCCCAACACGCGCAGACAGACATAATAATAGAGTTTTGCGGCATACCGTTTTTATTGAGCTTGCCCAAAAAAGCAGGTGCCATCTCCATGCGGGCCAAAGCGTGCAGCGCACGCGCTCCGCCATAAAGACCGCTGTTAGCGCAGGAAACGCCAGCCACAAGTACAACAAAGGCAATAGCAGAAGCCATACCCTCCAGACCATATTCCGCCAGTGCAGCAGCAAAAACGCTCTCTTTTAAGCTTGCCTTATCCCAAGGCAGAATAGAAAGCAAAAGCGTAATAGGAATAATATACAGCGCAATCACGCGCCAGGAAACATTGCGCACAGCAATAGGAATGCTCTTAGCAGGATCTTTGCATTCACCGGCAGCAAGACCGATGATTTCCGTACCCTGAAAGTTTACCAGAATGATAACCATCGTGAGGATGATAGGCCAATAGCCTTGCGGCGCAAAACCGCCATGCGAAAGCAGCACGCTCACGCCCAAATAACCCTGATCACCGATAAGACCAAGAACAATTAAACCCGCAACGCCACAGAAAGCAACAAGGGCAGTAATTTTTATTATAGAAAGCCAAAATTCGCTTTCACCAAAATTATCCACATGGAAGAGATTGATTACCGTTACTAATAAACCAAAAAGAATCGCCCACCATAACTGGCTGACGGCAGGAACAAAATTATTCATAATAATGCCCGCAGCAATCATCTCTGAGGGAACATAGGCCATCCAATTAAGCCAATAGGCCCAGCCTACACCACACGCCCAGGTTGAAGAAATATTTTCTTTAGCATAGGTAACAAAAGAGCCGGAAATAGGTTTTGCTACCGCCAGTTCGGCAAGGCACAGCATAACAGCCAGCACAATCGCGCCGCCTAAAAGATATGCCAAAATAATTGCAGGCCCGGCCTGCTCTATCGCGTAACCAGCACCAAGAAAATAGCAGCTGCCGATGATGCCGCCGAGGGAAATCATCTGCAAGTGCCTGTTCTTCAAGCTTCTATTCATTGTCGGTTCGTTCATAGCCTTAATAACACAACCTTTCCTTTGTGTATTAGGAATCCGTAATTCCTGAAAATAATCTGTGATAAGATTTTACTACAAAAATCCGTGATTGTATAGCAAAAAATGCACTAAAATAAGTGATTTTACAAAAAAAATTACTTTTCCTCCTTTTTCCGTCATTTTGCACCATTTTCAAGCCTACTTCAAGGGGTTTATGCTGTGCACACGCAAAATATTCCTGTGAGCACACACAAAAAAATGCTCCCCTGCCCACCCCTAAGCAGGCAAGGAAGCGAAGAAAAATCAATGCGCTTACAAATGGTTAAACAGCGGCCACAAGTGCATACAAACATAACCCAAAAAGCTTACAAGCAGCATGCACATGACGGAAAGCTTAACGCCATTTTTAAGTAAATCGTTAGGATTAAGGCCATAAGTAACGCCCACAGCACGCGTGCTGACAGGCAGGATAAAAGCGCAGTTTACAGCAACGATGGACGTTAAAATATAGGGAATCGGGTTCAGTCCCAGCTGCTGCGTAATGCTCTGCACCACGGGAATGGAAATCGAAGCGGCTGCCGTGTTGCTGCTGATTTCCGTGAGGAAGGTGGCGAACAGCGTCAGGCTGAACATCGTTTCAAAACCTCCGGAAAGCGGCAGCAACGTAATAACCTTAGCAATCTGCGTAGCTGCACCGGTTTTAGTAATCAGCTGGCCGAGCGCAAGACCGCCCGCAAAAAGGAAAATCATACCCCACATGATGCCTTTTTCCGCCTCACGCCAGGTTAAAAGCAATTGTCCTGTTTCGTTGCGCAGTACAAAGGTGAGCATACCAAAGGTAAAGAATACATAGGCAGGCTTCATCAGCGGCAGATATTCCACATAAAGCGGACGCACGAACGCCAGCACCGTCGCCAAAATAAAGAGCCACAGGCCAAGACGTTCCCCTCGGCTCATGGGTCCGAGCTTAGCATAAGCAGCACGGAAATATTCTTTGCCGCCGGCAAGTTTTTTAATTGGCAGCGGCAGATGCAATAAATAGGCCAGAATCAAAAACATAATGATGAATAACAGCGGTAAGAAGCGGATGACCCAATCCACATACATAAATTCGTGACCCGTGAGCTTTTCCAGATAGCTGATAGC
>CAVKDE010000255.1:0-2816 GCA_963654835.1 Duodenibacillus sp.
ATCTACAGCACTGCGCCTGCTGCCTGCGGTGCGGTGTTTACGCAAAATAAAATGTGTGCTGCTCCTGTACTTGTAAGCCGTGAAGTAAATAAGCATGGTTATGCGCAGGCCATCGCTGTAAACAGCGGCTGCGCCAATGCCTGCACAGGCGAGCAAGGTCTGGCGGATGCAAAAAAAATGCAGGCACACACTGCTGAACTTTTAGGCATCAAACCGGAAGAAGTTTTTGTTTGCTCCACTGGTGTTATCGGCCAGTTCCTGCCGATGGATAAACTTTTGACAGGTATTGCTGATGCTGTGGACAGCCTTGACGAATGTGAAGGTGAAAGCTGCGCTATGGCTATCCAGACGACGGATACCTTTATCAAACGTGCTGCCTATGAAACAGAAATCGACGGCAAAAAAGTTACTTTTGCCGGTATCGCTAAAGGCGCAGGCATGATTCATCCGAACATGGCTACCATGCTGACTTTTATCACCACCGATGCAGCGATTGCTCCTGACGTTTTGAAACGTGCTGTTAAAAAAGCTGCTGATCAATCTTTCAATATGGTGGTTGTTGATGGTGATACCAGCACCAATGACAGTATGATTGTGTTGGCTAATGGCCTTGCGGAAAATGAAATTATTCTTTCGGAAGAACATCCTGACTATCCTGCCTTCTTTGAAGCTCTTGTAGCCTGCGCTACGGATTTGGCGAAGATGATTGCACATGATGGCGAAGGCTCTACCAAGTTCCTTGAAGTGAATGTTAAAGGTGCTGCTACCTGGGCAGATGCTAAAACTGCTGCCATGGCTATTGCTAAATCGCCGCTGGTTAAAACTGCTTTCTTTGGCGAAGATCCGAACTGGGGACGCATTGTCTGCGCAGCCGGTTATAGTGGGGCAGAGATGGTGGCAGATAAAGTTAATCTGGAAATTGGTGGCATCCGTTTGGTCGAAAACGGCATGAACTGTAATGTTCCGGCAGAAAAGCTGGCACCGACGATGGCGGAGCATGATATTTCTATGACGATTGATTTAGGTGCAGGCGAAGAATCTGCTACCGTCTGGACGTGCGATTTTAGCTATGAGTATGTTAAGATCAACGGAGAATATCATACTTGATTTAGGCGCAATATAAAGCATTAACTTATAAATTTTTAGTAAGAATATGTAAATTTAAATACAAGGAGGATCATCACAATGTTAATGAACGATCAACAAGTGCAAACTTTAATGGAGGCTCTGCCTTACCTCAGTGAATTTAAAGACAAAACCATCGTTGTAAAATATGGTGGCAATGCTATGCTGAATGATGAACTGAAAACCAATGTTTTACGCGATATTGTTTTCTTAAAATGCGCAGGCATGCGTCCTGTAGTAGTTCATGGCGGCGGCCCGGAAATTACCCGTCAGCTTATGCAGGCAGGTAAAAAAAGCGAATTTGTCAGCGGCCTGCGTGTAACGGATGCTGAATCCGTAGGCATTGCTGAAATGGCTCTCGTTGGTAAAATCAACACAGATCTCGTTGCCCGTCTGAACACCTTGGGTGGTAAAGCTGTTGGCTTAAACGGCAAGGATGCTAATCTGATTCAGGCTAAAAAACATTTGGCAGATGTATACGAAAACGGTGAAGTGAACCTCGTTGATATCGGTTACGTAGGCAATGTTGAACACATCAACACCGAGCTGATTGAGTGCCTGCTTGATGGCGGTTTCATTCCTGTTATTGCTCCTACCGGCGTAGGCTCTCAAGGTGAAACTTATAACATCAACGCTGATAGTGTAGCTGGTGAAATTGCCGGAGCACTGAAAGCAGAAAAACTTTTGGTACTCACCGATGTTCGCGGTATTTATTCTGATTATCGTGATGAAAGCACCTTTATTTCTACTATGTCCTTTGAAAAGGCTCAAGAACTCATTATCCGCGGCAATATTGATGGCGGCATGATTCCTAAAGTTCGCGCTTGCATTACTGCTTTAAGCGGTGGTGCTAAAAAAGCACAAATTATTGATGGTCGCGCTGCACATTCCATCCTTATGGAGATTTTCTCTGATAAGGGTGTTGGTACTGAAGTAGTAAAAGAAGTAAGATAATTTATTTATAGGCTGATGATAAAGCATCATCTACTTCACATTGTCTCCTAGACGTACTTTTAGTACGCCGTTGTCGACAATGCTCGTATCTGATACTTTCTAATCAGCCTAGTTAGTAAGATATTAGATGAGGGGGAAGTAATTTGGATAAAAAAACAGTTATCGAAGAAACAGAAAAATATTATCTGCCTGTGTTTGGCAGATACCAGATGGTTATGGATCACGGCCAGGGCTGCAAAGTTTGGGATAACGAAGGCAATGAATATGTGGATGCTTTCGCCGGTATTGCTGTCAACAGCCTTGGTTACAACCATCCTGTATTGGTAAAGGCAATTGCTGACCAGGCAGCAAAAATTATGCATTGCTCCAACCTGTATTATACAGAAATTCAGGCGAAGGCTTTACGCATGGTGGTAGAAGCGACAGGTATGGATCGCATTTTCTTTGCGAACTGCGGCGCAGAAGCGAACGAAGGCGCAATGAAGCTGGCGCGTAAATATGGCGTAGCTAAATCGCCCACAAAGTGCAAAATTATTTCTGCGGATGAATCCTTCCACGGACGTACTTTTGATACGCTGGCTGCAACAGGTCACGATTATTATCATGTTGGCTATGGTCCGCTGAGCCCTGGTAATGTGCTGGTGCCTTATGGCGATATCAAAGCATTGGAAGCACAGATGGATAACGACGTTTGCGCTGTCCTGCTCGCCCTCGCCCTGGATAGGCTCGAGCAGGAC
>CAVKDE010000256.1:0-2813 GCA_963654835.1 Duodenibacillus sp.
GACATCCATACCTTTCGTTACCTTGCCAAAAACAGCATGCTTGCCATCTAACCAGCCACATTCACGCAACGTGATAAAAAATTGGCTGCCACCAGTGTTCGGTCCGCGGTTAGCCATAGAAATTACACCCGGTCCATCATGCAAAAGCTGGCTGCTAAACTCGTCTTTAATTGTGTAACCGGGTCCGCCCGTGCCATTGCCGTTAGGGTCACCGCCCTGAATCATAAAATTATCAATAACGCGGTGAAAGGTTAAGCCATTATAAAAACCTTTTTGCGCTAACGTAATAAAATTTTCACAAGTTTTAGGTGCTTTATCTGTTGCCAGTTTCACCTCAAAATCACCCATATTCGTACTAAAAACTGCGGTAGCAGGCTCTGCCTTTACCTCCGCCTGCTTTTCCTGTCCGCAGGCAGTAAGTGTCAGCGCAAACACCAGCAGCATGCAGATTACAAAAAACTTCTTCATTGTCTATTCCTCCAAAATTTAGCTAGATATAGATAAGTATATTATACAACTAAAATACTCTTAGTTTCAATATTTACATATACCATAAGGGTGAACGAGAAAGTTCCAGAGACGAGCAGCTGACACCGCAGACGTACACATTAGTACTTCAAGGTAGCAGCTGTGAAGTATATGGTGCTTTATCGTTTGCCAAGCCACTGCGCAATAACTGAACCAGCTGCTTCGCTGTATTCCGTAAAGCTGTGATCCCCGCCTTCGTATAAATGCAGTTCTCCGCGCTCACCCAAAAGCTGCGCGTTACGCTCTGCCTGCTTCACCAGCACTGTATCATCACCCTTGCAATGCAAAAGCAGCACAGGGCATTGCACTTTCTCTTTCAGCAAAGCAGATAAATCATATTTATCAAAATCCGTCAGGAAATCTGGCGTTAACGCACATTCGCCACGTTCATCGTTAAAGCGCAGCGTTTCTCCGGCATCTAAACGAGCATAATACACATCGCCCATCACATGACGAAATGTAGCACGCAAATCATTGGGCGTTGCCCACAAAATCAGTCCTGCTAAATCGCCTTCCTGCGCGCAGGTAATGATAGAAGCCGCACCGCCAAGGCTGCGTCCTAACAAAAACAGCTCACATCCGGGCGCACGCAGGCGCACTTCGCGCAGTACGGCGCGCAGCTCTGCCACCTGCTCAGAAATAATGCGTGTGCCTGTAAAATTAAAGCGCACTACGCTAGCGTGCGCAGCTATCTGGCGTGCTACACCCTGCGCCCTGCCGCCGCTATCGCGGCTGCCACGAAAACCATGCGCCATCACAAGCACAGCATTACGCGTGCTTCTATTTTTTTCTACAATACATTCTATCTCACCTAAAGGCCCTGTAAAAGTAAAATTTTCCATAATCAACCTCCAATTTTACTCTCATTATATCACATTAAAGGCTGTAATCAGCTAAAAATTTTGCTATAATTAGCTTAAAGCTAAGGCTATTTTATCTAAAGGCAGGTACATATCATGCAATCAAGTGATTTTGTTATTCTTATATATATCATGCTGCGCGTCGTCCCCAGCTCCTATCTATGTTATTATCCATTCTTAGATGATTTGCGTTCCAGCAAAAAAAATGTTGGCTTAGGTTTTTTCGGTTTAGTCCTGCTGGAATGGCTCATCTACATTCTATGCGGACGCAATTTTGATAATTTATTTTTACTTTTCGGCTATTACATAACTTACATCGTATATTATTTTGCAATGGTCAAAGGCCATTTATCCAAGCAGATTTTCTGTGTGCTCTTAGTGGCGAATTTTGAAATAGTCCTGCAAACTTTTTCTATGGTATCTGAGCAATATTATGGCCTGCATCAATATTATTTTGTCACAGCACTCTGCACCATCCTCTTTTTTGAACTATTTTATTTTTCTTTTTTCTACCATGCCTTAAAAAAATTTAAAACCCTCTTTCTCAAAACAGAATCTAACCGCATCATCATCCTCTGTAACTACATCATGCTGATGAACTTCGTTTCTCTCATACTGATTCGCGATTTCTCCGAGCCACGCACGTGGAACCTGTGCTTTGCCAGACTGTTATGCACTCTTCCCTTACTCATCTTCATTTATATCGTTATGGCTCTGCTAAACGAAATCCATACCAATAAGATTATGAACATTAAAATTTCTACGCTCACCGCACTGCGTAAATCAGAAAAACACTATTACGATTTTGTTATCGAAACCTGGCAAAACTCTCGCCGTGTACGCCATGATTTAAAGCACTACGCACTTTTGCTTAATGAATATCTGGAAAACAAGGAATATGATAAGCTCAAGCAGCGCCTTACCAAGCTGTTAAACTATACCAATTCGCTCAAACGCGTAAACATCAGTGGTAACGAAATAATTGACGGCATCGTCGGCTATTGGCAGATTCAAGCAGAAAACAACCATATTGAATTCACCAGCGATATTGCCTTCAACAAAATCCATATTGATGATATTGATTTATCTATTGTTTTGGGCAATGCGCTGGAAAACGCCTTTACTGCTGTACAAAAAAGTGTGCAGGAAAAGCCTTTTATCAGCATTAGGATAAAAGAAAAAGCAGGCTTGCTCCTGCTTGATATCAGTAATAATTATTCCACGCCGATAGTTATGAAAGACGATAAATTTTATTCCGGCAAGCGTGATTTTACTGCTCCTGGTACCGGTGTTGAAAATATTAAGCTGATTGTGGAAAAATACCAAGGCTATCACAATATCAGCATTGCTAAAAACACCTTCCATCTCCAGCTTGCCATGAAAAATATTGCACGTCCCAAAGAAGAAAATCCTAATCCCTATGGT
>CAVKDE010000257.1:0-2813 GCA_963654835.1 Duodenibacillus sp.
CGACAAAGGTAATGTTGTTATTGTTACCGGTAAACCGGGCAGCGGCAAGAGCAAAGTTTTGCGTGAAGCTGCTGAAACGCAAAAATGGACGTATGTTGACTGCCGTATGTTAATCAGCGAAGAGTTTTTAGCAATTCCTGCTGCTGACAGAGGCCTTTATGCTCCTGATATGTTTGCAGAAATTTTAGCCGGTTACAATGCAGAAGTTATTATTTTAGACAGACTGCAAACCTTATTCGTACCTGTATTCCATATCAACACTGACAGCCTGATGCGTAAGCTGAGCAAAAAATTCACTATCGTAACTGCTTGGCCCGGCTATATTGATAACGGCAACCTGTGCTACGATAAATTTGATGGCACCGAAGCTATCCGTATCAGCCCGGATGGTTTTAAAATCTGGAACGTAGAAGAGTAAAATCTGCCTGCGTAAGTGGAGGCGTAAGATGGAACAAAAGAAACGTCGTTTTGCCGTGCTTACAGGCGGTGGAGACTGTCCTGGTTTGAATGCTGTAATCCGCGCAGTGTGCAAAACTTTTTTGCAGAATGATTGTGAGGTGTACGGCGTACTCAATGGCTTTAATGGTCTTGTTAATGATAATTTAAAGCTTATGGATTATGCCAGTGTTTCGGGAATTTTACCGCGTGGCGGGACGATACTCGGAACTACCAACCGCGATAACCCCTTTAAGTTTGCCGTGGAAGAAAACGGTGAGCTTGTGTATAAGGATATGCGCGCGAAGGTACTGGAAAATCTTAAAAAATATGCTATCGAAGCATTAGTTGTTATCGGTGGCGATGGCAGCTTAAACATTGGCGCACAGCTCGCACGTGAGTGCGGTGTAAAAGTGGTGGGCGTGCCTAAGACGATTGATAACGATCTGCCCTGCACGGAGCGTACCTTTGGTTTTGATACAGCGATGGCGATGGCAACAGAAGCACTCGACAGGCTGCATACTACGGCGGAATCGCATCACCGCGTGATGGTGCTGGAGGTTATGGGGCGTTATGCAGGCTGGATTGCTTTGCACAGCGGTATTGCCGGTGGTGCGGATGTTATCCTGCTCCCGGAGATTCCCTATAAGCTGGACAGTGTTATTGCTAAGATTGAAGCACGCAAGGCTGCGGGCAAGAGCTTTAGCATTGTCGTTGCAGCAGAGGGCGCAAAACCCGAGGGCGGAGAAATGTCCGTCGCGCGTGTGGTAAAAGGCAGCTTTGAACCTATCCGTTTGGGCGGTGTAGGCGAGAAAGTAGCGAACGCGATTGAAGAAGCAACAGGCATTGAATCACGTTGTACAGTGCTTGGCTATTTGCAGCGCGGTGGTTCGCCGACAGCGTTTGACCGCGTGCTGGCGACACGTTATGGCGTGGCGGCAGCGGAAGCGTGCCTGCGCGGCGAATACAATGTCATGGTATCTTTATATCATGACCAGATTGTCACCGTGTACATTCAAAAGGCAGCCTCTAAACCGCGCCAGGTGCCTGTAGATAGCGAAATTATCCGTACAGGACGTCAATTGGGAATGTGTTTTGGCGATTAAATTAGCAACTTGATATTTGGCTTAACCTGAAATTCATTTTACGGTTATATATTAAAGAGGACGATTGAAGGCAGTCGTCCTCTTTTAATTTAGCTATATTCTGTTAAATTTTTACGATATCCTGTGATTTTATTTGCAGTATCGCCTAAATCAGAGTATAATAAGAAAGCTTGATGCTATTGAAAGGATGTAATTTATGGATCAGAATTTAATTGCCGTTCTCGTAGGCATTGTTGAAGGCTTGACTGAATTTTTACCTGTATCTTCTACCGGTCATATGATAATTTTTGGGCATATGCTGGGTTTTGAAGGACCTCTTGCTGATGTATTTGATGTGTTTGTACAATTAGGTGCGATTTTATCGGTTATTTTTATTTATAAAGAACGCTTTGCCCGCTTCTTTACCAAAGATGGCTGGGATATGCACAAAGGCCTTAGTGTATGGCACGTTGCCGCAGGTATTGTGCCTGTCATGGCAGTGGCTTTTTTCCTCTATCATTATATTAAAGAATATTTGTTTTCGCCGTTTACCGTTGCCATTGGCTTGTTCCTGGGCGGCCTGCTTTTGATGTATGCGGAGCATAAGACTAAAGGACATGAAGCTGAGCTTGTAGATGACGTGGATAAAATTACCATGAAACAGGCAATG
The DNA here is from genome assembly GCA_963654835.1 of Duodenibacillus sp. Classification (GTDB taxonomy): domain Bacteria; phylum Bacillota; class Negativicutes; order Acidaminococcales; family Acidaminococcaceae; genus Phascolarctobacterium_A. The sequence goes on from CAVKDE010000257.1 coordinate 2,191, forward strand.
TGGGTTGGCATTTACCAGTTTCTCTCGTTGTGGCCTGGTTTCTCCCGCAGCGGCAGCACTATTGCCGGTGGCCTGCTCGTTGGCCTGAGCCGTAGTGCCGCAGCAAATTACACTTTTTTAATTGCTGTGCCGCTGATGTTTGTAGCCTGCATTTATGATTTGCTTAAAAATTTAACACATTTATCTGCTGGCGATCTGCAGGTACTGGCTATTGGCTTTGTGGTTTCTTTTGTTGTTGCTTATGTTTCGGTATTGTGGTTCTTGCGTTTCCTGCAAAAGTATAACCTGACGAGCTTTGCTATTTACCGTATTTTACTTGCAGGCTTTACTTATTGGTATTTTTATATGTAAAGTAGCAGGCTGCAAGCACTTTGCGAGCATTTTGTTGTAAGATGCAAGTTATACTGCGGTAGCACGCTTGACAAATGCTAATTTATCCATTATAATAATAAAGTAATTTCGCTGGCATAGCTCAATTGGCAGAGCAGCTGATTTGTAATCAGCAGGTTGTGGGTTCGATTCCTATTGCCAGCTCCATTGAACTTTGACGCCGTTGGATGTAGTATCTGACGGCGTTTTTTTAGAAAAACTTGCTAATTTTATTTATTTGTGCTATGGTAAAC
>CAVKDE010000258.1:0-2809 GCA_963654835.1 Duodenibacillus sp.
GCACAGTTTTATACGACCAACCAGATGTTAATGTTTTTCCTGCACCAAGTACAGATTCAAAAAATAATTTGTAATTCATTCTTTCGCCTCCTCAAATCCATCTTTCACAATATCACCGCACTTAACGCCTACTACCATAAAGCTATATTTAGCTTTAATTACATCGTCCTCGTGTACGTTGTAGTGTTCTGCGATGATTTTCTTTACTTCGTCGTTGCTTAGTAAGATACCGCTTCTCATAAGGTCACTGCCTCAACTTCTGCTTTAGTCGTAGCAGCTTCAACCTTTTCTTTAGCTTCACGGTAAGCTACGTGGAGTGCGTTGGAGCGTACTGCTACGGCAGCAATAATTGCACGTAAATCATCCGCTGTTACGGTTACGTCCTTGTTGTCGGCGGTAGTCCATTCAATGCTGGCAGTAGATTTTGCTACCTGCGTCTGTACATCCAGCGCGATGATGGCAGCGTTGATACGTTCGCGTGCCTTGTCGTCATAGTCGTAGACGTTGCCGCTATATTCAATCGGTTCAACCTCTACTGCGTCGCGCTGCGCTTTCAGCTCTGCCAGCTTTTGCTCTTTCACGTCGTCCAGCGTAGGGTCTGTTTTAAGCTCCCATTTGCCATTAACCATGTAGGCGGTATAACCAGCTTGCGCAGGCGGTGCTTCAAACGTGCAGTTCGCCTCTGCCATATAGGACGGCTCACCTTTAATTTTGCTCTGCCATTCGTCAAGCTGTGCCTCGTGGTTGCCTAAGTATTTACCTGTTGCGGGGTCAAATTCATAAAGTAACATTTTGTGTATTCTCCTTTCGGAATAATTGATTATAAAGGTTATCCATATTGCGTCTTTGCGCCTTGCTCATTATGCGGTAGTAATCATGCTTCCAACTGTTCCACATATTCTCTATGCGCTCACGGGGAACGTCACCGGCTAACATCTTCTTATGCAGCTTCTTTAGCTTCCTGCGCATTGCGGTAACGCGCTTAGGGTTTATCCTCACAACAACTTTACCTGTTGCCGTAATAAAATATTTGTTTTGCAGATAGGTGAAGGTCTTAGAGATTTTTACGATTCTCACTTTCCTGTCATTTAAGATAATGCCTAAGTTATCTGCTATGCGCTTTATTTCGCTAAGCAAGCCAATAAGATGCTCTTTGCTCGGCGATATGATGTAGCTATCATCCATGTACCGCGCGTAATACTTCTCACCACAAACAATCTTTATATAATTGTCGATGGGCGTAGGATAGTAGATGCCTAAAATTTGTGAGCACTGGTCGCCAATGTCTACGGATTTTCTTAAAAACTTCTTGCCTGTTTTAAGCTTCTTATATACGTGCGCAAATTCCAATGCTTTAAATTTGCCGTAGTAAAGCTCATTGATTTTCTCATCCGGCAAGTACGACACATCCTGCTTGAAATCGTCAAGGATAAGGTTAAGCAGCCATAGCGTGTATCCGTCCTTAATATATTTCTTGACGCTTTCTAACAGCAGGTCATGTCGCAGGTTGTCATAATATCCGCTAAAATCCATTAAGAGGATATAGCCTTCGTTCGTTTTATGCTGACGGTAATATTTTTGTAAATGCACTTTTAAACGCTCTCTCGCCATGGTTACACCTCTGTTCTTGCGGCTGGCGCAATTATCATAGATAAGCTTAGGCTCTAGCGCAGGGTTAAGCACGTTGTCGCAGATAGAGTGGCGGACTATGCGGTCACGGAATTGTGCACCATGGATATAGCGTACTTTGCCGCGCTCCCTTAAAACAAATTCTGCTTTCGCGCTAGTTGTATAGCTTCTGCTTTCCAGCTCTTTGTGTAAAACATTCAGCTGGTGCAGGAAATCCATAGCAAAGAACTGTACTTGCGGTTTCCATGCGCTGGATTTTTGCGAAGCCTTAAAAGCGTTGTACAAACTGTTACCGTCAAAAATAATATGCTTCAATTAAAATATATGCTGCTTATAGCTGTACTAGACGTATCTAACAGCGTCAGCTTTGTAATTCCCCATGCCGGGCAGGATAACTTCTCCTTTTGCAGATTTCACCTGTCATAACGGCGGTAATCGCCGGTACTTGGTATAACCGTAAAATCAGGACGAACCCCATTAGAATTAGACGCGTTGTTCGTGTTGGAATTGCCATTGCTGTTCACATTCGCGAAGTTGGTGGAATTGACGACATACAGAAGTTACCCTATATTTTTATTTACAAATTTTCTCCTTGAGCTTGTTGTCTGCCTTGCGCCAGCCTTTTAATAAATTTATCTCCGTCTGGATAAGGTCGTCAAAACGGAAATATTTATTTACGTCCACAGGCAGCGTTTCAATGCAGTATTGCAATTCGCAGGAAAGATTGGCACATTCCGCAATAGCCCTATCCTGGTGCAGCCTGCGTTCAATCAGTTCTGCTTCTAGCGTAGGATAGATTTTATTGGCCAGCGTAATCTCTCTTGTGATAGTACGCAGGCTTTCTATAATTGCATCACGTTCCTTAGCGATATACCATGCTTCAAAAGCTATACGCTTCTGCCGCTGGTTTTCTGTTTCGTTAGGGAACTCTTTGTGTTTGTAGCCAAAATCTCGGAGTAATAAATTTGTAATCTCTTTACGCAGTTTCGTTACATGGTTGAATACTTCAAACTGCGATGGTTTACGTTTAGCAGCTATAACAGACATATTCCCTCCTTCCTTGCGCCCCATAACGGGGCGCGGATTTTAGATTTAAGATACGCAAAAAGCAGGACGAACCCCATAAGAATAAGACGCGTCGTACGTGCTGGAATTGCCATAGCCGCTCACATGCGCGAAG
>CAVKDE010000259.1:0-2793 GCA_963654835.1 Duodenibacillus sp.
TAAAGCTCCTTTGCGCGCTATTGGAGCTTTAAACCAAACTGTCCAATAAACTGATTAAACTGTTTATCATTCATGCCTTTTTGTTTTGCAAGATTACGAGCTATGTTCTGCATCTGTTTAGCATCCTTTCCTTGCCCCATCTGCATTGCCCTATTCATTAGCGAATTTTGTCCTGCGAACTGTTGCATTATTCCCATTGGATTTTGTGCTTGCTGCACCATCTGCATCATTTGAAATATGTTCATCATAGTTCATTCCTCCAATCTGTTGTTCCAGTTTTTCAATGCGCCTTTGTAGCGCAATTACTACATTATTATCAGCGTATACAGGTTGCTTTTGTTCCTCGCCCTGCTGCATTGTATACACTCTAAAAATTGGTAAGCCGTCCATACCTATAAGCTTCTCGTAAATTTTTCCCTCGGCGGGAGCAGGAAAATAAGTGCTTGTACCATCAAGGTCAACCTGTGCTGCACGCGCTTCTTCAATGCTCGTTACTGGTCTGCCCTTTATCGACTGCTGCGCTGGTTGATAAGCATTAGGTTGCTGCATAGGTGGTTGATATGCAGGCGGCTGATACATTTGTTGTTGCTGTTGCAAGTAGTTTAACCGCTGCTGCATTTGCGGTGTTGCACCGCCAGCATAAGGATTATTATAAAAATTTCCGTACATTGTTCTCACCTCACCTATATTCTACATAAGCGGGACAAAAACAATCCCTAAATATATAGACATAAAAACCCACAAAAACAGACACATTTCCCTAAAAATGGGCAAAAAAAATAAAGCCACCTAAAAAGTTACAATCTGTAACCGTTTAGATGGCTTTATTATTACATCAGCACTCGATTTATAGCTTTATACGCAGTGCTTATCTCTCTGTCAACAGTTTTGGTGGAGATGTTAAGCTCCATTGCGATTTGGTAATTCATTTTGCCTTCGACAAACTTCATTTCACAAATCTGCATTTGCCTAGGCGTTATTTTCGCCTCGTGAAGCACTGCATAAAACGAACGTCTGGAGCTTTCTGTTAGCCAAGCTCTAGCGTTCTTTTGCAGCTCTTTCATTAAATCACCTTTTCAGAACATAGGCAAGCAGTGCAATCAGACCGATATTAGCAACAAGCATACCGGTCATAATATAAAACTGCTTATCAATAATTTTTTTATTTTCAGCAAATAACATTGTAACAATGCCCGCGGGCAATACTTCCTGTTGAATTTCCTTATCGTTCATCATTTCACCTCTAATCAGTATGTTATATACTGATTATAACATTTCCGTGTTATACAAGGCAATCATTTATTCACCGCTACATAAATAAGCAAACAACCAGCAATGTATTCAGCTACGTTTCTTTGCTTTTTCGTTCGTAGGTATACTTTACGATCATGTTCCACTTGTTCCATCAACGTTTCGTATAATGCTTTGCTGTCGTCCAACGATTTCTTGACACTCTCCAATGAGCTTTTGGAGTTCGTCAACGCTTGCTGCGTTTGCTTTAGCTGCACTTTCGCTTCTGCCAACTGCTGCACTAGCTCCATCGACGTGCATTTCTGCGTCGCTAATATATCGCTCACTATTTGCAACTTCGCTTCTAGCAGATTCGTTTCTCTCTTTAAGCTGTTCCACTGTTCGCGCGGTATCTTGATATACTGCATTTGTTGCAGAGAACAGGAATCTGTAACAGAGGAAGCAGAAGCAGGCAAGGAAAAGCAGCACAATCCAGCAAGGCACAGGGCAACACAGAATCTGCTTAATCTTTTTAAACACTTCATACATGGTTTACCTCATTAAATGAGTGCGCCCCAGTAGCGGGGCGCAGGTCAATTACGCAAACATAGCGCGGATGTCGGCTTCGGTTGCAAGAGTAATGCTTACAGCATTAGAAACTTCGTCTTTGGTCGCAAAGTTGGAAGTATCAACGATACCGGACAGGTTATCCCAATAGTTACCGTCTGCACCTTCGGACCATGCCAGATTATCGCCAGCTTTTACATCATGGGTCGGATCAGCAGTTTTTACGTTGTAAACGTCGCCAATAGCAGGATTAGTCGGCAAATCTGCATAAGTATCAACAGAGCCTTTCGGACGATAAATTTTAGCAATATCGGTAGTTTTTGCGTAGCTTTGCAGCGCGGTTGCAACGGCACCGGAAGTTACAAGGTTAGCGTCAGAAGCAGTTACCGCGGTGGAAACACCTTTTGCGCAGGCAGTACCCAAAGTATAACCGTTGTAAGTTTTGTTAGTCAGAGCTTGATTAGTGGATAAGGTTACATAGCTGGACAGGTCGATATTAACCTTTTTGGAAGCAATAGTAACATCTTTACCATTAACCTGTACGCCTTCTAACACGTTGACTTGTGCGCCAGCAGCGATACCGTCAACTTTCTTTTTATCAGCAGCAGCCATCAAGCCAGCAGCATCAACGGTTGCTTCTGCATAGGTAGTGTTCTCGTAGTACGGCACGCCGTTAATGATAGGTACTGCAATCATCGCGGTGCTTACGGTAGCCACTTGAGAAGTAGTAGTTACACCACCAGTTACTTTGTTGGTTGCAGTCGGCAGAGTGTATTTGTTCGCACCAGATTCAATGCCATTTAATTTAGTTAACAATGCAGCAGTAAAATCGTTGGAAGACAAGCCTTTGCCTTCTTCTTGCGCAACAAAGGTTTGGTCGATTAAAGTTTTAAACAGGCTCAACAGGGATTTATCAATTACATTTTCATAGGTTTTAATTTGTACTTCATTTGCCATTTTTACATCATTCCTTCCTTATTTAAACATATCTAAAAT
>CAVKDE010000260.1:0-2781 GCA_963654835.1 Duodenibacillus sp.
GTGTGGGCATCCCTGTAGGTATGAAGAACCCCACTAGCGGAGATTTATCTGTTATGCTCAACAGTGTAGCGGCAGCGCAGCATGAGCAGGAGTTCCTGTTCCGTGGCTGGGAGGTGCGCACAAAGGGCAATGAGCTGGCACATTCTATTTTGCGCGGTTATGTAGATCCTATCGGCAACAGCTTCCCTAATTATCATTACGAAGTTTTGCGTATCGTGATTGATATGTACGCACAACGCGAGCTGAAAAATCCTGCGATTATTGTAGATACAAACCATGCTAACTCCGGTAAAAAATATCTGGAGCAGATTCGCATTGCCAAAGATATTGTGCATTCCCGCAAGCTGAATGATGATATTAAGAATATCGTCAAAGGCCTGATGATTGAAAGCTACATTGAAGATGGCGCGCAAGGTGTACATGATGGCGTTTATGGTAAATCCATTACTGATCCGTGCCTTGGCTGGGCGAAGACGGAGCGTTTGATTTTAGATTTGGCAGATATGCTGTAATAGATGAAAATAGGAAGGAAGTAAATAAATGTTAAACCAAGTTTCTTTGTTCACGGAAAATAATGGCGGTGGGCTGTTAAAAATTACCACGATTTTAGCAAAAGCAAATATCAACATCAATACTATGCTGGCTAATGACAGCGCAGAATTTGGCATTGTACGTTTGATTGTTGATAACGCAGATTTAGCGATTGCAACACTGCGTCAAGAAGGCTATCAATGCCGCCAGGATAAAGTTATCGGCGTAGAGATGGATGATACTCCCGGTTATCTGGATGGTATTTTGACTGCTATCCATGGTGCTAATATTGATATTTCTTATCTTTACATTTCCTTTAACCGCCAAAATGGCAAGCCGATTGTAATTTTTAAAACGGCTGAGCCGGAAACAGCTACTTTCCTCATTGGTCGTGGCTACCGTCTGGTAGAAAGTTTTTAAAAAAGTAATGTAAAACGTAAATTTTTAAGAGAGAGTATGTGATGCAGTGATTGCTGCTTTGCATACTCTTTTTTACGCTAGAAAATTTTTCATAAGTACAAGCTTTGTTAAGCGTATAAATTTGGGAAAAATGCAGAAGTGTGCTATAATTAAGTGTTGGAAAAGATAACCAAGGAGGTTTGTTATAAAATGGCTAAATTAAAAATTATGGTTGCCGGCGATCCTGTGCTGCGTGATGTGGCTAAGCCGGTGGAACGTATAGATAAAAAGTTGCAGCGTCTGCTCAAAGATATGGCAGAGACGATGTACGCCGCAGATGGCGTTGGCCTTGCTGCGCCGCAGGTGGGCGTGTCTAAACGTATTGTGGTAATTGATGTGGGCGAAGGTTTATACGAGCTGATTAATCCTGTCATTGTCAAAAAAGAAGGCAGCGTTTTAGGCAGCGAAGGCTGCTTATCTGTGCCTGATTATGAAGGCGAAGTGGAGCGTGCTGAATATGTAGAGTGCGAGTTTACGGATAAAACAGGCCAGCGTATGCTGCTTAGTGCTAACGGTTTATTGGCTATTTGCATTCAGCATGAGCTGGATCATTTAGATGGCGTACTTTTTATTGATAAGGCTAAGACAATTACCCCAAAGGTAAAAGAAAATCCTGCGGCAGCTTTAAAGTGAGGTGTTGAATAATGCGCATTGTATTTATGGGAACTCCTGATTTTGCTGTGGGCAGCCTTGAGGCTTTGTGCGCAAGCGGCAAGCACGAAATTGTGGGCGTAGTAACTCAGCCTGATCGTCCAAAAGGACGTGGTAATAAAATGCTCATGACGCCAGTGAAGGAATATGCACTGGCACAGGGGTATACTGTTTATCAGCCGCAAAAGGTAAAAACAGAAGAATTTGTACAGGTGTTGCGTGATTTAGCACCTGATTTGATTGTTGTAGCAGCTTTTGGACAGTTTTTGAGCAAAGAGATTTTGGAGCTGCCGCAATATGGCTGCATTAATGTACACGCCTCCCTGCTACCGAAGTATCGCGGTGCAGCACCGATTCAATATGCTATCATCAAAGGCGAAAAAGAATCCGGTGTAACGATTATGCAGATGGATATTGGTATGGATACTGGTGCTATGCTTGCCAAGGTTGTGGTACCGATTGGTGAGAATACGACGATGGGCGAACTGCACGACGCATTGCGCGCAGAAGGCGCCAAGCTTTTGCTGACGACGATTGATGAAATAGCCGCAGGAAAAGCTGTCGCAACGCCGCAAAATGACGCTGAAGCAACTTATGCTACGCTGCTCGACCGCAGTATGGAGCATATCGATTGGAGCAAAACAGCGCAGGAGGTACACAACCTCATCCGTGGTTTTAACCCTGCGCCGAGTACCTTTACCAAGCTGCCCAACGGTAAGAACCTCAAAATCTGGGGCAGCCGCTTAACAGATAAAACAAGCGAGGCTGCGCCTGGGTCGATTATTGCAACAACCAAGCACAGTTTCTTTGTGGCGTGTGGCGAAGGTGTGGTAGAAATCAACGAGGTGCAGCCTGAATCGAAAAAACGTATGCCTGCGCAGGTATTTTTAAACGGTCGCGGCGTACAAGTGGGAGAGAAACTTTTATAAACAGTTCTCTAGTAAAGTAGTATCTAAGGAGTCTTTGTTCAAATGAATGAAGAATTATTTAAACCGAAAAAACGTATCTTTATGGCTTTAACTTCCATTAGCGCGATTTTGGGTGCGATAATGGTTTATGTTGTCTGGAAGGTTACCTTCCCCGGACTTTATCAGATCAGCTGGGTGCTGCCGATTATTTTTGGCGCAGTGGGCGTAGCGA
>CAVKDE010000261.1:0-2779 GCA_963654835.1 Duodenibacillus sp.
TGTGGCTACCCATGCAACTGTAGTTATTATAACATGAAAACAAGAACAAATCAATATAGTAACAAACAAAATTTCTCGAATTGATATTCGTAAAATAAAACATCCCACCATTGCACGCTGCATTCGCAGCGCAGGAGCGGGATTGAGATTGCAGGGTTACATACCTTTAGCTAAACGATCTTTAAAATATTTACGTTCTTCTGGGGTAATGTTTACAGCATCCATTGCTTTGTCTACAGATAAATTTAAATTCTGCATGAGATTTTTTAGAGCTTCAAATTTACCTTCAGTTTCTCCTTCAGCCTTACCATCATAAAAAGCCTCATTACGGAGATCTTTCATACGCATTTCGTAAGTCATGTATTCTTTCCTCACTTTCTTATCATTTTTGATGTCAGTAATGGTATCAGCAACTTCTTTAGTGAAATCGCTGGTAATGGCATTGTTATTAATGTATTCAAAAAGGCTTTTGATATCGGTAGATACGCTACCTTTTTTACCGAATGTATTGAGAAAGATAACGGTTGCTTCATCAGCTAGCTCAATGGCTGGATTTTCCAAGCAACGCTTTTTGAAAGTATAAATATATTGGTTATCTTCAAAGAAATCAAAAAGGCAGAAGAAGATAATGTATGTTGGTGACAGTTCATCATAATCTTGACCTTTTTGCAACATATCAACTGGTTCACATAACCAGGCATGACCTCCACAAAAAATGTGGCTACCCATGCAACTGTAGTTATTATAACATGAAAACAAGAACAAATCAAACATAAATGAACAAAAATTCATCATAGTAGATTGTGCACAATAGCTTTATGTTCTCTCATGCTGTTTTTGCAGCACTATAATATATTACAAAAATATTTTTATCAAATAGTTTTAACAGAGGTGATCTTTAATGAAGAAAATTTTTAGTACCTTAGCCTTTGCTGCTTTAGTAAGTTGCAATGCAGCTAATGCCAGTCCTTTAGTTACCGCAGATGTGCCGCTAGATAGCAATTATTACGCTTATCTGGAAAAATTGGAAGGCCTGGGTTATGTAAGTGGTGTGCCTGCTGGAACAAAGCCTTATAGCCGTTTGGATATGGCAAAGTGGATACTGCAAGCTGAGGCGGTGGCAAAAGATAAGCCTATGCCAAAATATCTGCAAACATATTTGCTTGCTATGAGTAATGATTTTGCAGAGGAGATTGCTTACCTGCAAGGTGCGCAAGATAATTTTAAAAGCAATTTGAAGCTACGCAATATTGGTGTGGAGTTTAGCCATCTTAGCCAAGACAGTGCTGCTTATAAATACAGCAATGCTAACGCCAGCTGGCAGCTTTTAAATCACAATAATAATGGCTACCGTTATGGTGATGGGTTTAATGCTGTAGGCAAATTGCATATCAGCGGCAGTTTGAATAAAGATTTGGCTGTAGGCTTAACGCCACGTTTTAGTTGGGATAAGGATGAACACGGTGATGCGAGCATTGTTGAAGGCTATGCTAAGACGCATCTAGGCGTGTGGGGAGTGACTTTAGGTAAGCAGCCTTTAAACTGGGGTGCGGGTCATAGTGGCACGCTGGCCTTTGGTAATAATGCAACGCCGCAGACAATGCTCAGGTTGAACTTGCTTGAACCACATACTTTTGATAATGGTGTACTGAAATTTTTAGGTAAAGCGAATGTTAATATTTTTGCGAGTCAGTTAGAAGGTAACAGAGTGGAGAAGGCGAAGGCTTTTCATCCGCATAATTGGCAGCACGAAAAGGATCACGCTACGCTTTTAGGTATTCGTGCAGATATTATGCCGACAGACGCGCTGACGATTGGTTTAGAGAGAATGTCCATGCTGAAAAAGTTTGATAAGCATTGGTTTTTAGGCGATAATGCGGACGATAAAAACAAGGATGGCTGGAACGATATAGCTGGCGTGGATGTGCGTTACCGCTTCCCAGGAGTACAGATTTACGGATCACTTTATGGCGAGGATCAGGCGCATGCTTTGCCTTGTGAAAATGCTTATACTGCTGGTGTGTATTTTCCGCAGCTTGTAGCTGATGGCAGTTGGGATTTGCGTTTTGAGGCAAGCAAGACAAATAATGCCTGGTATGGGCATTGGGTGCTCGTGAATGGCTGGACATATAAAGATGATATCATGGGCGACTGGATGGGAACAAATGCGAAAAAGTATTATGCAGAGGTAAATCATTATCTGCCGAATGGAGATAAGCTTACACTTGGTTATACTTGGGCAAAGCTTGGCCAAACTAGTTATGCTGCGCAGCCCAAGGTGCAGGAATTGCAGCTGGGGTATAACAAAAAGCTGAGCGATGGCTTATATTTAGATGCAATGCTTGGCTATGGCAAGCTGGAGAAAAATAATGGCAGCGATAGGAGTACGCTTGTTGCTTTAGGCTTGAATTGGGAATATTAAAGAAGGTTTTTTATTCTTTTTTGTCCAAACCTCTTGACCATAGAGTAGGTATATACCATAAAATAATACTCGATTCTATTAAATACTAAGGAAAGATAATGTGGTTTTTGGAGGTGTGGTATGAAGAAAATTTCTTTAATTCTTTGCCTGATGCTTTGTGGCCTTTTTGTTATTGGTGGGACGAGCACTAGCGCAGCTGGCAAGAAGCCTATGGATCGTGAGAAAGCGATTACGGGTTTGTATAACAATTTTCAATATGATAAAGATGAGCTTGGCAAGTATTATGATAGCGGTATCAGTTATATGGAACTGAAAAAGATGTGCCTGCATGCGTATATTGCTAAAAAATCATTGGCT
>CAVKDE010000262.1:0-2775 GCA_963654835.1 Duodenibacillus sp.
ATACAGGAGTCTTAACTCTTTACTACTTATTTGGTTATGCGTGCGCCCAAGGGAGTACACCACCTCTGCGGTGTATATTGAAAACGCTTGTGCTTTATTTTAGTTTAAGATAACACCAGTAGCCGCACTCGCAGGTGCAACACCTTCACCAAGAAAGTACTAAATTACCAGTTTAAATCTTCAGCTTCCTGGCGGCCCTTACCGGTCAGAGCATCCAGCATAATGCGCTGCTCAATTTGTGCAGCCAGCTTCTTGGTGAATTTAACAGTATCCGGATTTACGGACATGCTGTCGATACCGCTCTTAATGAGGAACTCACAGAACTCAGGATATACGCTCGGAGCTTGGCCGCAGATAGAAACGGTCTTGCCATCTTTATGCGCAACTTCGATAAGATGACGGATTGCGCGGCGTACAGCCAGGTTACGTTCGTCATAGATATGGGATACGGTGTCGTTATCACGGTCGCAGCCCAAAATCAGCATAGTTAAATCGTTAGAGCCGATGGAGTAACCATCAACAAATTTATTGAACTGGTCAGCCAGGATGATGTTAGAAGGAATTTCAGCCATCAGCCAAACTTTAAAGTCCTTACCACGGGACAGACCGCAATCAGCCATAATCTTAACAACCTTTTCGCATTCCTCTACATTGCGGCAGAAAGGAATCATAACGTTCAGGTTCTTTAAGCCAAACTCTTCGCGAACTTTGCGTACAGCCAGACATTCCAGTTTGAAAGCTTCGATATATTTAGGATCATAGTAACGGGAAGCACCACGCCAGCCTAAGAGAGCAGAAGGTTCATAAGGCTCGAACTCTTCGCCACCTTTAAGATCACGGTATTCGCTGGATTTGAAATCAGAGAAACGCAAGGTAACAGGTCTCGGAGCCATAGCCTGGCAAACTTGACGGATGCCTTCAGCCAATTGGTCAACAACTTTTTCCGGTTGGCCAATCTTAATGAGATACAGCGGATGTTCATGGATATAAGTAGTCCAGATGAACTCTTCGCGCATCAGACCAATACCATCGCAAGGCAGTGCTGCATATTTTTCAGCCAGCTCAGGATCGCCCAGATTCATGTAAATTTTAGTACCGGTCGGCGGGAAATATTCCGCAGCGGCAGCAACTTGCTGTACAGGCTGCTGTGCTTTAGGCTCTTCAATAATGCCTTCGTAAACAACACCATGGGTAGCATCGATAGTTACATCAATGCCATCAGGAATGGTGGTAGTAGCAGCTTCGCCACGGCTCTTCGTGCCAACGATGCAGGGAATGCCCAGCTCACGGGATACGATAGAAGCATGGCAGGTCATTCCGCCGCTATCAGTTACGATTGCTTTCGCTTTCTTCATAGCCGGAACCCAGTCAGGTGCGGTCATTTCAGTTACGAGGATTTCACCCTCTTTGAACTCGTCGATATGGGACGGGTCAAGAATTACATGTACGCGGCCTGCTACATTACCAGGGCTGGCAGGCAAGCCTTTAACGATAACTTTGCGATCGGTAGTCACTTTCTTCTCCTCTTTCGGTGCACCATTTTCTTTATTACGACGGCTCCATACGGTTTCCGGACGGGCTTGCAGAATATAAACCTTGTTATCGCGTTCATCAACGCCCCATTCCATATCCATGTAGCAGCCATAGTGTGCTTCAATTTTCTTAGCGCAGTTAGCCAGTTCTTCGATTTGCTCGTCAGTCAGCTTCTGCATTTTTTCTTCTTCCGCAGGAACAGCAACTTCTTCGCAGTCGCCATCAGCTTTGCGGATTAATTTAATATCCTGGGCATTAACGTTTTTCTCCACGATTTTGCCCGTAGCTTTATTTACAGTGTAGTTATCAGGGGTTACAGTACCTTGAACAACATATTCGCCCAAACCCCATGCGCCTTCAATAAGAATGTTCTTGTCGTCGCCGGTTGCTACGTTCACGGTGAACATAACGCCAGCAGCTTTAGAGAACACCATCATTTGTACAGCTGCACTAAGAGCAACGTCCAGATGGTCAAAGCCTTGTTTTTCACGATAGTAAACAGCGCGGTCCGTAAAGCAGGAAGCATAACATTCCTTAACTTTAGCAACAATAGTTGCTGCGCCCTTTACATTTAGGTAAGTATCCTGTTGTCCGGCGAAGCTTGCATCAGGCAAATCTTCAGCGGTAGCACTGCTGCGAACAGCAACGAACGGATCAGCCTGGCCAACTTTTTTGCCCAGTTCTTCATATGCAGCAGCAATCTGGTCCTGCAAATCCTGCGGCATTTCTTTATCCATGATAGCTTGGCGGATTTTAGCACAAACTTCACGCAGCTCAGCGCTGTTGTCAACATCCAGACCAGCGATCAAGTTTTTAATCTCCTGATACAGACCAGTCTTTTCAAAGAAGTATCTGTAAGCGCAAGCAGTTGTTGCAAAGCCATACGGTACAGGTACGTCAACATGAGAGGTAAGCTCGCCTAAAGAGGAGGATTTACCACCAGCAATAGCTACGTCTTTTCTTTCCAGCTGGTCAAACCACAGCAGGAATGCTTTTTCTTTGTCCATAATATTTGCTCCTTTAAAAATACTATACTTTTTATCAGGGTATATCCTTAATATAGTGTATACTATATCACATTTAGAGAGCATATTCAAGTGATTTTTGTAGATTTTTTTGTGATTTTTTGCGGATAAACAAAAAGCGGTCTAACTACTTCATCATTAGTTAGACCGCATACTTGCGTTTTGGTGGAGACGAGGAGAATCGAACTCCTGACCCCCTGCTTGCAAGGCAGGTGCT
>CAVKDE010000263.1:0-2775 GCA_963654835.1 Duodenibacillus sp.
TGATGAAGCTTTTGGCGGCGAAAGACCGTATACCATTTATTTTTCTAAGCGCGTAAACCGTGCGATAGCTACAGGTGAAAAAGTGCCTGCGTATGTAGGCCTTGTAGACAGCCTTGATTATGAGGTAGAGCTGGGCGTAGTTTTAGGCAAAGATGCTAAAGGTGTGACGAAGGAAAACGCACGCGATTATGTTTTTGGCTATACCATTATCAACGATATCAGTGCCCGCAATTTGCAAACGCGCCATAAGCAGTGGTATCTGGGCAAGAGCTTAGATGGCTTTACGCCTATGGGTCCTTGCCTTGTGACGGCGGATGAAATCGGCGACGAACAGAACCTGGACATCAGCTGCACGGTGAATGGCGAGCTGCGCCAGCAGAGCAATACAAAATACATGATGCAGACGGTGGCTGGGGCGATAGCGGAGCTTTCGCAAGGCATGACGCTGGAAGCTGGCACGATTATCGCCACTGGTACGCCTGCGGGTGTAGGCATGGGCATGACACCGCCTACATTTTTACAGCATGGTGATAAAATCGTCTGTGAAATTGAAAAAATCGGCAGGCTGGAAAACGAAATAGATTGATAGCTTTGCCTAAATTAAAAAGACATCTGATTTTAGCTTTTGGCTAAGTCAGATGTCTTTTTGCTTACAAGGTAAGCGTAAATATTATCTTAATCTGAAAGTGAAGGGCAGTTTTAAGTAGCAGCGCACTTTTTGACCGTTTTTGCCAATAGCGCTGGTGAAACGCCACTTATAAGCAGCATTGATACCTGCCTGATCAAGATTAGCATTGCCTGTGGAACTTACGAGCGTAACTTCATCCACAGTGCCATTTGTATTGACTAAAAGGCGGACAACGCCGCTGCCTGTAATACCGGCGTTGCGTTCAGCTGCAGGATATGTGGGCTCCTGCATACGCAGGATACGCGGCTGTACAGCTACAGCTGCATTGCCGCTGCCACCGCCACTGCCCGGGCCTGTACCGCTGCCATTGCCTGTGCCGGTGCCGCTGCCGTTACCGCCGCCGGAGCCACTGCCTGAGCCCGGGCCTACGCCAGAGCCATTGCCGCTGCCTTGGCCTGTACCGCTGCCGCTTTTATGTACCTTTTTAACGTGTGCTTTTTTGACAACCTGCGGTTTGGGCTGCGAAGGATCCTGTTTCCAGATAGCATCTGTATCAGTTTGCGTATCTTCTTCCACATCCTCATCCGTAGCAGTTTCATCATCTGCACTATCTTCTATATCGGCATCATTACCGCCGCCACCGCCACCGCCGCCATACAGCGAAACCTCTACAATATTATCCGGCGCAGGATGGGAAAAATTAAACAAGCCTGCGAAAGCCAGAATAAAAAAGAGGCATATATGGAAGGCGAGGGAGCCGATAATACCAATTTTACTACGCTGAGTGCTATTCATTATTTACCAGCTCCATCCGTTGCTAAACCAAAGCGGGTGATACCTGCACCTTTGAGTTTGTCAATCAGCTCAATTACACGGCCATAATCAATATCTTTATCCGCTCTGATGACGATAGCGAAACGCGGATTATTTTTTTGCTCAATAGAAGCCTGCGTAATCAAAGATTTGATATCTGTCGGTGCATCGCCAAGATAAAGGTTGCCATCGCTCTTTAAGCTGACAGCAAAAGTTGTCGTGGTATCAGTAGCCGCATTAGCTGCCTGCGGCAGCTTCACAGGAATAGTTTTTAAATCAATCATGTACATCGTGCTGAGCATAAAGAAAACCAGCAGGAAGAACATAATATCAATCATCGGGATGATAATGAGCTCTGGTGTTTTTCTGTTTCTTACATCACGCAGCTTCATTATTTACCACTCCTTGTTTCTGCTTCCAGCAGTGCGCTGAAGCATTGCTCCATATCGGTGATCATGTTATCCATGCGGTGTGCAAAGTAAGAGTGCGCGCACAAAGAAAGGATAGCAACGCAAAGACCGGTAGCAGTAGCAATCAACGCTTCACCGATACCACCGGTGATAGCGATAGGTGCGCCGGCTTCCAGATTAAAGATACTGAATGCGCCAATCATACCGACAATAGTGCCTAACAGGCCAAGCAGCGGAGACATCGTAACAATAATGCTTAAATAATCCAGTTTATTTTTCAGTTTAGCAATAAAAATGCCAGCCTGGCTTTCCATGAAAGCTTCTTTTTGTTCTTTGCTGCCGGTGATTTTAGCAACAGCTGCAACAATCTCTGCGCAGGTGCCGTTAGCATTTTGCGCAAGCTCCTGTGCTTCGCTCTTTTGGTTTTCGTTTAAAAGTGCGCAGTATTTTGCGGCAAAGCCTTGGCCGCTGTCTACCGCCTTGTAGAACAAAAACCTTTCAATAGCAATAGCGATAACTGCTATTGAACAAAAAAGTAAGGGCCACATTACTAAGCCGCCCTTGTGAAAATACATAATAGTTTGTTGAATTGCTTCCATGAAATGCCTCCTGTAAAAATACTCATCAAAAAATTTGTGGACAAGCAAAACTTGACCTATCGCAGCTTGACGCAAGAAGTGTTACAAGCTGAACAATGTTAATACATAGTATATATTACTAGTTCACAAAAAGCAAGCAATATCTTTGGAAATGGTGGATTTTGCCTGTTAAATTTGCCTACATAGCTTTGTCTTGCTAAATTTTCTTGCAGGGTATATAATTTATCTAATCACGATTATACAAATCACGATTAGATAAAACGAGGTGAGAGAGATGTTTATCGGTCGGCAGGCAGAATTAAAATTTTTAGAGGAAAGATATAAT
>CAVKDE010000264.1:0-2774 GCA_963654835.1 Duodenibacillus sp.
GTGCTGCGGAAAGTGAAGAGCAAGGCAGCGACAGCGCGGTAGCAATAACGAACCCACGTCAGCTGGTAGCTGCGGATAATAAAACAGCACGCACCATTATGTGGGGGAGCGAGGTTAAACAGGCTTATACATTGGAATATCGCTTAAAAGGCGAGAAAAATATGCAAACGGTACAAGCGGAGGACAGCAGCTTTACCGATGAAAAGAGCAGCTATATCCAGTACACCGCCCGCCTCGCAGGTTTAAAACCAGGCAGTGAGTATGAATACCGCATCAATACGGAAAAAAACAAAGGCGCATGGCATAAGCTGCAAACAGAAAAAGGCGAGGGCTTTACGGCCTTAATTTTTCCCGATTCACAGAGTGCCAATTATAGCGGTTGGCAGCAGCTGGCACGCTATGCCTATAAACGTCATCCGGAGAGCGCGTTTTATGTAAACATGGGCGATTTGGTAGATAATGGGCAGGATTCCAGCCAATGGCGTGCGTGGTTTAACAGCGTCAGTCCTTTTAGTGATGCACTTCCGTTAGCACCGCTTTTGGGCAACCACGAGGCGTACAGCCTGCAATGGAAGGTTTGCCAGCCTGTTGCTTATACGCATTTGTTTAACGTGCCGCAAAATGGTTTAAAAAAATATCCTAATCAGTTCTATAGCTTTGATTATGGTCCTGTGCATTTTGTGGTTTTGGATACTAATTTTCAGGAGATGAAAGATTTTCAACCTGAGCTTTTGGCTGAGCAGCTGCCTTGGCTGGAACAGGATTTGGCTGCCAGCAAGGCGAAGTGGAAGGTTGTTCTCATGCACCGTGATATCTTTCTTTACGGTTTTGGCCCTGAATCAGGCAGAGCACAGACTAAGACGCAGCTCCTTGATTTCAGCTATCAGCTGATGCCTGTATTTGAAAAATATAAGGTTGACGCTGTGCTGACAGCTCATCTGCATACTTATCGCCGTCGTGTGCCGTTGCAGAACTTTGCACCTGCGCCTAAGGGTGAAGGCATTACGTACATTTTGACAGGTGTGGCCGGAGATGTGCGTTACCCGAAACTGTGGGGTGATTTTGAATGGGACGCAGCGGTTGCGCCTAAGCCTGAAACTGCTAACTACATGACGATGAAGGTTGATGACAGTTCCTTGGAATTTAAAGCCTTTTTGCCGGACGGCAAGCAGTTTGATGAAGTAAAATTAACTAAATAAGCATGAAAAAAGAGATTTCGCAGCTTGTGGAGAAGTTATGCGAAATCTCTTTTTTATGACATTATAAAATTTATTCCTGCCAGCCTTTGCATAAGTCAACCCAGCCTTGGCAGTTTGCTGAGAATTGTTCTAATTCTTCGGGATTCAGCTCAATAGCACTGTTGTGGCTGCCACAAGCGGGGAAGAAGGTAGTAAAGCGTTTTAAGGATTCATCCAGATAAACTTTTACGCCTGCGTTGATACCGAAGGGGCAGACACCACCGATGGCATGGCCGATAAGCGGTTCTACTTCTTCCGCACTGAGCATCTTCGCCTTGCAGCCAAAGAAGTGCTTATATTTGGCGTTATCTACTTTGGCGTCACCAGCGGTAACGATGAGAATAACGCTATCATCATGCAGCTTGAAAGAAAGCGTTTTAGCGATACGCGCAGGTTCGCAGCCGGCAGCTTGTGCTGCAAGCTCAACGGTAGCACTGGAAGTAGCAAATTCAATGATGCGGTCTTGCGCATTAAATTGTTTTAAATAGTCACGAACTTTTTCAATAGACATTATTTTAGCCTCCAATATTTGCTTCAATATAATCACAGCAGGCTTCAATGCCTTCTACTGTACATTCTGTAAGCTTACCTGCGTCACAGGCAGCAGCAAGTGCAGGGTCGATAGGCAGGTGTGCTAAAACCTGTAAACCGTATTCCTTAGCAGTTGCGTTGATGTGGCTAGGTCCAAAAATTTCGTAATCTTTGCCGTTATCAGGGCAATGGAAGTAAGCATAGTTTTCAACCAAACCGATGATAGAAATGTTCATCATTTTCGCCATTTTTACAGCCTTAGCGACAATCATGGAAACAAGCTCCTGCGGTGAAGTAACGATGATGATACCATCTACAGGGAGCGATTGAAATACCGTCAGCGGCACATCGCCTGTTCCTGGAGGCATATCTACAAACATATAATTAACATCTGTCCAGATTACATCGCTCCAGAACTGTTTAACCATACCAGAGATAATTGGCCCGCGCCAGACAACAGGATCAGTTTCGTTTGGCAAAAACATATTAGCAGAGATAACTTGCAGACCGTTGGCAGCAAGCTGTGGTAGAATACCGGCCTCACTTGCTTTAGCTTTACCGCTGATACCTAAATTCTTGCTCATGGAAGGACCTGTGATATCAGCATCAAGCACAGCGCAATTTTTCTGACGACGCTGCATGGCGCTGGCAAGCAGGCCTGTAACAAGAGATTTGCCTACACCGCCTTTACCGCTGACAACAGCAATAACTTTTTTGACGGAGCTTTGCGGGTTAAGCTGCGCGCGAAAATCCGCAGGCTTTTGTTCACCTGTAGCAGAGGGACAGCCATTGCAGCTGGTGCGTCCGCAGGTGGAGGCACTAGCGCATTGTTTATCATTAGCCATTTTTGTAACACCTTACCTTCTAAAAATTCTACAAAGCAAGCCTAAAGCGATACCACCAAAGCAGGGTAATACCCAGCCAAAGCCTATATTAAATAATGGCAGATAGGCTGCCAGCATATTGTCCAACGTTTCCCAACGGATGTGAGCAGCACGCAGACCA
>CAVKDE010000265.1:0-2769 GCA_963654835.1 Duodenibacillus sp.
TTAAACGGCTGTCTAACGTGCGGAAAACGCGATCATTTAAGCGCACGCCATTAGGCACGTCAATCGTCACCTGTTCACCCACGCCCGCACTTTGCACGCTTTGGCCCTTCGCC
This sequence comes from Duodenibacillus sp., assembly GCA_963654835.1. Classification (GTDB taxonomy): domain Bacteria; phylum Bacillota; class Negativicutes; order Acidaminococcales; family Acidaminococcaceae; genus Phascolarctobacterium_A. The sequence continues at coordinate 114 of CAVKDE010000265.1, forward strand.
AGCATCTCCGTAACCGTTGTACCCACGCGTCCGCCCACGCTCACCCAGAACTCTAAGCCATCGCCAAGGTGCAGCTCTTTCTCCAGCTTAATTACAGCTTTATTGCGGTTTTTATCTAATTTAGCTACACGGCCGATTAAAACACCGCGGTTGTTCGGCCTTCTATCGCTCATCATCGTGCGTCCGGGGCGTTTTTCCAGATACGCAGTAGTAAAATCGCGGTTAAAAATCTGCTCAATATTCGCCAAATCCTCCGCAGGCACATGGTAATTATCCGCCAGATAACTGTCGATAGCACGGCGATAAGCATCCACCACCACAGCTACATATTCAGGACGCTTCATGCGCCCTTCAATTTTATAAGAAACTACGCCAGCTTCAATCAGCTGCGGTAAAATACTCAGCGTATTCATATCTTTAGGGCTTAAAAGATATTGGCCTGCATCCTTGCCTTGCAGCATATCCTCGTCTTTGGCATTATACAGTTTATACGGCAGACGGCAAGGCTGCGCGCAGCGCCCACGGTTGCCGCTACGACCGCCAATCAAGCTGCTCATCAGGCATTGACCGCTGTAGCACACACACAGCGCACCATGGATAAAGGTTTCAATCTCCGTACCACGGCTGCAAGCTGCCTCAATCTCTTTCAGGCTCAGCTCACGCGCTAAAACGCTACGCTCCATACCTGCGCTCATAGCAAAATCCACACCACTGCTATTGGTAATAGTCATCTGTGTGCTGGCGTGCAATGGCAGCTGCGGCACAATTTTGCGTGCCAGACGGATAACGCCTAAATCCTGCACAATCAGGCCATCCACACCCACATTATTCAAAAACAGCAGATAATCAGCTAAAGCTGCTAATTCGCTATCATCCACCAGCGTATTAACCGTGATATACAAACGCACATGGTGCATATGCGCAAAATATACAGCCTTCGCCATCTGCTCCTCATCAAAATTGCTGGCATAGGCACGCGCGCCAAAAGCTTTGCCGCCCATGTAAACAGCATCCGCGCCAGCATTTACTGCTGCTTCCAGCGCCTCCCAACTGCCGGCAGGAGCTAAAAGTTCAATTTTCTTCTCACTCATCTTGTTTACCTTTCACGCACCTCGGCCAGCAGGCGTTCATAACGCTGCTTGAGCTCCAGTAAATCTGCTGCTAAATCAAGTGCCGTCCACATCGCCAGTTTCTCTGCGGATTGAACGCTTTTCTGCTGTGCAAGGCTTCTCATGCGTTTATCCACTTCGTCAGCAATTTTCAGCACCTGCTCTTTCGGAGCAGAAGTGCGCAGTGAATATGTATCATTATATATTTTTACTGAAACTGATGCCTTTTCCATATCTTCTCTCCCACATTTTATGCCAGAAAACCGGCACTTATTCTGCAATAATCGTAAAACTAAAATTTTGCAGGCTCATCTTTTCCCAGCTGCGCTTATAATCCATGCGTACATTGTAAGTACCTGGCTGCGTTACCGCCAGCACTAAAATCTCTACGCCAGGTGCGCCCAGGCGTTCTTCCTCACTACGCGGAATAGTAAAAGAACTGCCCACAGTAGCTACGTTTTTTGAAGCGCAGCTCATCTGCCAGCCATAACCGGTAGAAGGATTGCTGTCCAGCTTGAGTGCCACAAGCCCGCTTTTATTTAATTTCAGCGTTTTGCCCGCAGCCTTATCTGTAAGCTTAGCCATTTGCAATAAACGTCCTGCTTCACCGATACGCATGGAAGTAATTACCTTGCCATAAGGCACAAAAGTGCTGTAAGCAGCATTTTTACCGCTGCGCACATAAAGGCCTTCTTCGCCAAAAAGCACATTGTCATAATTACCCAGCGCAGCCTTCACGCTGTCATTATCCACAAAAAAATCAGTAACGCTAAATTCTTTACCCGTAGTCAAATCAAGGTTAAGCCCTGCATAAGCTTTGCGTCCGCCATTATCAGCTTCTAAAAGCAGGCTCACAAGGCTCGGACGGTTCAGCATCACCTTGTAGCTCACGCTGCCTGCGCCGCCAACTTCTTTGACAAGCTTTGCTGCCGTATCACGTACAAGCGCATTGGCCTCTTTTTCCAAAGCAGTATCATTACTGCCATCAATATAAGGCAGCACTGCCGCTGCTCTGCCAAAGCTGGCCTGCTCCGTCAGCACCGTTGTCTGCTGATCAGCAAATACAGGCAGCGCAAGGCCAAGACAAATTAAAGTTGTTAAAAGGATTTTCATAGACAATTACCTCCCAGTATTTTCTGTGAATCCCTTCCCTATTAACTGCAAAGAGCAGGAGACAGTGCCTCCTGCTCCTTTAGCTAATTATAAGCTTTTAATATATGCAACTGCTTTTTCCAAGCGCTCCAAGGTTTTTTCTTTGCCTAAAAGCACCATAACATCAAACATACCAGGGCTTACAGTGCGTCCTGTAAGTGCCAGACGCGTCGGGTGAATAACCTTGCCCAAAGCCAAACCGTTATCCGCAGCAATTTTGTTATAAGCAGCTTCAGTGCTTGCCAAATCATAAACAGCATCGGCCTTAATCGCAGCAATGCATTGCTCCAAAATAGCAACATTTTCCGGTTTAAAATGTTTTGCGACGCCTTTTTCGTCATAACCTTCCACATCTTTAAAGAAATAGGTAGAAGCAACTGCCACCTCTTGCAAGG
>CAVKDE010000266.1:0-2758 GCA_963654835.1 Duodenibacillus sp.
GTTATAAATATCTGCTAACTGCTCATCTGTAGCCTTATAAGCACCACCTTGTGTCCAAGAACCCATAATAATATAATCAGGATTAGCTTTTACAACCTCCTCTTTACTTAAAATGCTGCTTTGCCCAGTCCTTTTTACACCTTCAGCGCGAGCGTGATTGTAACAATCTTCAACACCGGCAGCAGTTAAAATATCATTAAAAATAATTCCTTTACCGCCAATTGCACCAAAGCGTAAAAACAGCAATGCTCTTTTTCTATCACCCGAAGCTATACGCGTAGTTTTCTCTTGAACTGTTTTCAGCTTTTTTTGCATATCCGCTACAATTTTTTCCGCTTGTTGCTTTTCTCCAACAGCCTCACCAATAACATAAATCGTTTCTGCAATATTATTAAGGCGAGTAGGACTAGGATAAACAAAAACTTTTAAACCTATATCTTCTAGTGCTGATATTTGCTCAAGTTTTACGCTATCAGGAAGCAATACAAGATCTGCTTTTAAAGCCAAAATAGCTTCAGGATTATTTTCAACAATAGTAGGTACATCTACAGCTTCATTTACTGCCATAGAAAGTCCAGCATCATGTACCCATTTAGATAAACCTGCTATACGTTTATGCTCTACTAAACCCAGCAAAATTTCATCACCATAAACGTACATACTAACTATCCTTTGAGGTTTAACACTAAATGTTATCTTCTTGCCCCGTACATCAATAGCAGTATAGCTAGTATCACCTTTTTCACCGCTATTAGTAGTTGCACAACCTGCGCAGAAAATTATACAAAATAGCAATAGCAATACACAAAGCTTCCGCATAATTATTTACACCACTAATTAAAAACTATGTTCATAGGTTAACATCCAGTTACGTTCTTCCAACATAGCACCAGTGCCAGTAGAAGATCCTGTTCTGATGTCATCTCTATTGAGCAAATTATAAACAGCAAGTTTTAAAGCATCATTTTTAGTAATCTGCTGTTTTACATTAAATGTAATATCCAACATCGGCTTAACACCGTTAACTCTTTCTGCCATATAGTTAGCAAAAATATTAGCATTTGTCTTTCTAACACTGTAGCCAAGGCCAGCGTGCAAGCCTAATTTAAAATCAACTCTTTCCCACTCACCTTTAACAAGTTTTTGTTGAGGATTAGCATAGGATACACCAATGTCATAATTAAATTTATCAGAAGCAGCCTTTTCATAGCTTAATTCAACACCAGTATTTCTATACTTATTAGCATTCAAATATTTATTTTTACCCGTACCGTTCCAATTTCGTTGGCTATAAATACGATCGTCAATATCCATATGGAATACATTAAATTTTAACAATTCCGTATCAGTTAATTTCTTTTTCCAGCCAATCTCATAATTCCAACCAGATTCTGCTTTTAATTCCGGATTCATCAATTGAGTAGCAGTACCCCATTGTTCATTAACATGAGGAGCACGCATGGAACGATTTACATTCAAATATAAATTATCGTCTTTCCCTATAGAATGCATAACCTGAAATTGCGGACAAAGCTTGCTACCGGATTCTTCTACATAAGCCTCACGAGCGCCAAATAAAATTTTTGTTTTATCAGTTACTGGGGTTTCTGTCATAAAAAATACAGCAGCACTGTCACGTTTAGCAGCATCTATGTTTACAGAGTTCTTAGTATTTTCATTTTCATAGCTTGCACCAACAGTTAAATCAGTATTGCCTACTTTAAATTTATCCTGTACATCCGCACCATAGTTATGTCCTTTTTGATGAGTAGTTGTATTGTATTTCCAATCTCTATTTCTAATATACAAAGAAGCCTGTAAATCAGCGTTAATGTATCTAATTTGCCCAAAATCATATTTTATCGTACTATGAAAGCCTGGTGCATATTTACCATTAATAGATTTAGAGCAGTCAGACACCTTATTACTATGCATATATTGCACCATAAGATTATCATTAATCTCATATTGCAGGTTCAAACTATCTTTCTGTAATTTATCACCAGTATAGTAATTATTTACGCCGCTATTTTTATATACAAAACCTCTATCACGTGACTGCTGCCTGCTATAGCTCATTTGTAATTTGTCTGTAGCTACGCTCACCGCACCTTTAAATTTATTTTGATCACCAAAACCTACAAGGACTTTATTCTTCCCAGCCTTCTTATTAGTGATAATGTTAATTACACCAGCACTAGCATCAGAACCATAAAGTACAGCAGAACCGCCTTTTACAACTTCAATGCGATCAATAATATCTGTTGAAATAGTTTCTAAATCATAGTTGCCATCTTGACTTAAAGGAATACCATTGATAAGAATAGCAACATTATCTTTACTTACACCTCTAAAACCTATATAAGTATTACCAGTAGGTGAAGCAGTAAGAGTAAAGCCAGGAATATTACGCACTACTTCCATAACATTATTCGCACCTAGCTTTTCAATTTTTTCCTGGTTATAAATTTCTGTAGCAGCGGGAATATCAACATCACGTTGTTCATAACGAGATGCAGTAATCAACATTGGATCTAATGTAAATTCATCCAATGCTTCACTAGCCATAACTGGAGAAGCACATAACAAACAACTCAATACGACAGCATTTTTAGCTAATTTTTTTGCACATGACTTTTTCATAAGTACTCCGCTCCTTGCTTATTCCTTTTCGATACGGTAAAATATTAAGTATCTAGTTTTTTTAGTAATTAGTACTGTATCGTATTACTAATATTACAGTATACAATTCTTATAT
>CAVKDE010000267.1:0-2716 GCA_963654835.1 Duodenibacillus sp.
GCTGTGTCCGGAGGGAGTATTCGTGCCTGTGCGCATGGCACGCTATAAAGCTGTTTCGGAGCAGATTATGGCTATTTTTCATGAGCTTTCGCCTGTGGTGGAGCAGCTTTCCATTGATGAAGCGTTTTTAGATGTTTCCGGCATGGAGCTGTTATATGACAGTCCTCGGCGTGTGGGGGAACTGGCAAAACAGCGCATTAAAGAAGAAATTGGCCTCACTGCTTCCGTAGGGCTTGCGCCAAATAAGTTTCTCGCCAAACTTGCTTCTGATTTGCAAAAGCCTGATGGCTTTACTGTGATTACGCACGAGAACGCGCGTGAGTTTATCGCACCGCTGCCGGTTGGTAAAATTTTTGGCGTGGGCAGGGCGGCGCAGGATGCACTTTTGCTTTTAGGGATAGAACGCATTGGCCAATTGGCGCTGGCGGATGTACGTGTGCTGCGTAAGGTTTTTGGCAAAAATGCGGAGCGGGTGCAGCTTTTGGCACAAGGCATAGATGACAGGGCTGTTACACCCAATAGCGAGCCTAAATCTATTGGCCGTGAAATTACCTACGAAACAGATTTGTACGGTTTTGAACCCTGCCGCCAGCAGCTTTTGGTGTTGAGCGAGCTGGTGGGGTATCGCCTGCGGCGTAAAGGCTATTTTGGCCGCACGCTCACGCTCAAGGTGAAGTTTGCGGATTTTAAAACGCACACGCGCAGCATTACGAGCGAAGCGGATATCGTGAGCGATGAAGAAATTTATCGCCTGGCTGTTCTGCTCCTGCGCAAGGTGAGCCTTGTGAAAGGCGTGCGCCTTTTGGGCGTAACGGTGAGCGGACTTGCGAGCGGAGCGAGCATGGCCTTAAATTTTGAAGAAGACAGCAAAAAAGAAAAGCGCAGCCAGCTGACGGATGCGCTTAAAGCCCGCTTTGGTGAAAAAATCATTCACCGTGGGGGAAGATAAAAAGGTGTTGCCGCACTTGCGTTTGGCAACACCTTAATTTTTTGGTTATGTAATTTTAGTCCTGACCGGGAACTTTCAGCACTGCACCGGTTGCAGCTGAGGTTACGAGCGCAGCATAGCGTGCAAGATAACCGGATTTAACCTTCGGGGGAGGGCAAACCCAGCTTTCACGGCGTTTAGCCAGCTCTTCATCGCTCAGTTTTACGTTCAGGGTGCGGTTCGGAATATCAATCTCAATGATATCGCCGTTTTCAATCAAGGCGATATTGCCGCCTTCGCGTGCTTCCGGAGAGATATGACCGATGCAGGCACCGCGGGTAGCACCGCTGAAACGACCGTCTGTTAAGAGGGCAACGTCTTTATCATGACCCATACCGGCAAGAACGGAGGTGGGGTTCAGCATCTCGCGCATACCAGGACCGCCTTTCGGGCCTTCGTAGCGGATAACAACAACGTCACCGCTGACAACTTCTTTAGCGCAGATAGCTGCGATAGCTTCATCCTCGGAGTTATAAACTTTTGCCGGACCGCTGAACACTTTCATGGAAGGATCAACAGCACTTTCTTTAACAACGCTGCATTCAGGAGCAATGTTGCCTTTCAAAACAGCAATGCCGCCAGTTTTGTTGTACGGATTTTCTACGCTGTGAATAACTTCGGGGCGCAGGATTTCTGCATGTTTGATAATCTGGCCAACGGTTTTGCCGCTGACAGTTTTAGCAGATTTTTTGATGAGTTTCAAGCGATCCAGCTCGTGCATAACAGCAGGGATGCCGCCAGCTTCGTTAAGATCGATGATGTGATGGCTGCCGCCGGGGCTCATCTTGGTGAGATACGGGGTTTTCTTGGAAATCTTGTCGAACAGTTCCAAAGGCAGGTCGATGCCGGCTTCATGAGCGATAGCAGGCAGATGCAATGCAGTGTTGGAGCTGCCACCGATAGCCATATCAACAGTAATAGCGTTCTTGAACGCATCTAAAGTCATAATGTCGCGCGGGAGCACGTTTTCTTCAATTAAACGCATAACTGCCATGCCAGCGTGTTTAGCAAGAGCAATACGTTTGCCGTTATAAGCAGCAGGAATAGTGCCGTTGCCGGGCAGGCCCATGCCTAAAACTTCGGTTAAGCAGTTCATGGTGTTGGCAGTGAACAAACCGGAGCAGCTGCCGCAGCCGGGGCAGGCACAATGTTCAATGGCACTCAGTTCTGCTTTGTCAATCTGACCGGATTCATAACGGCCAGCAGCTTCAAATACGGTGGATACGCTGATATCCTTGCCCTGATAACGACCGGGCAGCATCGGACCGCCGCTGACTACGATGGTAGGAATGTTTAGGCGAGCTGCTGCCATGAGCATACCCGGAACAATTTTATCGCAGTTCGGGATCAAAACCAAGCCGTCAAAAGCATGACCGTTAGCTACAGCTTCAATGCTGTCGGCAACAAGCTCACGGCTTGCCAGCGGATATTTCATACCGTCATGGCCCATAGCAATGCCGTCGCAGATGCCGATAGCGGGGAACTCAATCGGAGTGCCGCCAGCTTCTAAAACGCCATATTTTGCTGCTTGCGCGATAGTATCCAGGTGCATATGACCAGGGATAATTTCGTTAGCAGCACAGCAGATGCCGATTAACGGTTTCTTTAATTCTTCTTCAGTATAACCCATAGCATAAAATAATGAGCGATGGGCTGCGCGTGTTGAACCTTTTTTTACTTGTGTACTGCGCATAATAATATAGACCTCTTTCCCTATTAAAAAATAAA
>CAVKDE010000268.1:0-2715 GCA_963654835.1 Duodenibacillus sp.
GACGTACTTCTAGTACGCCTTCGTCAAGAATGCTCGTATCTGGCACTTTCCTGGCAGCCTGAAAAATATATAAATTTATAATTGGAACTGCTTATGAGCAGTCGAATATAGGAGGAAATACAAAATGGCTAAAGTAATTGGCATTGACTTAGGTACTACGAACTCTGTAGTTGCAGTTATGGAAGGCGGCGAACCTACCGTCATCACTAATCAGGAGGGTTCTCGCTTAACCCCGTCCGTTGTTGGTTTCGCTAAAAACGGCGAGCGTCTTGTTGGTCAGCTTGCAAAACGTCAGGCTGTTTCCAATCCTGACAGAACCATCAGCTCCATCAAACGTCATATGGGCGAAGGCAGCTACCGCGTAACCATCGACGATAAAAAATATTCCCCGGAAGAAATTTCCGCAATGATTCTGCAAAAACTGAAAGCTGATGCAGAGGCTTATTTGGGTGAAAAAGTATCCCAGGCAGTTATCACTGTCCCTGCATACTTCAATGACAGCCAACGTCAGGCAACTAAAGACGCTGGTAAGATTGCAGGTCTTGAAGTTCTGCGTATTGTAAACGAACCTACCGCAGCTTCTCTGGCATATGGCATTGATAAAACTGACGACCACACCATCATGGTTTATGACCTTGGCGGCGGCACCTTCGATGTATCCATTCTGGATGTAGGCGACGGCGTATTTGAAGTAAAAGCAACCAATGGTGATACTCATCTGGGCGGCGATGATTTCGATAAGAAAATCATGGACTGGATGGTTGAAGAATTTAAGAAAGCTGAAGGCATTGACCTTTCTACCGATAAAATGGCTATGCAGCGTCTGCGTGAAGCTGCTGAAAAAGCAAAGATTGAATTGTCCGGCGTAATGAGCACCAACATCAACCTGCCGTTCATTACCGCAGGTGCTGATGGCCCGAAACATTTGGATATGGATTTAACCCGTGCTAAATTTGAAGCTATGACTGCTGATCTTGTTGAACGCACCATGGGCCCTGTTCGTCAGGCTATGAGCGATGCTGGCCTGTCTAAGAGCGATATCAGCAAAGTAATCTTAGTTGGTGGTTCTTCCCGTATCCCGGCTGTTCAGGCTGCAATTAAAGATTTCATGGGCAAAGAGCCTTACAAAGGCGTTAACCCGGATGAATGTGTAGCAGTTGGTGCTGCTATCCAGGCTGGCGTTCTCTCCGGCGAAGAAGGCACCGGCAATGTACTGTTGCTGGATGTAACTCCGCTGTCCTTGGGTATTGAAACCCTCGGCGGTGTATTCACCAAGATTATTGAACGTAACACCACCATTCCTACTTCTAAGAAACAAGTATTCTCTACCGCTGCTGATAACCAACCTTCTGTTGACATTCATGTCCTGCAAGGTGAACGTGAAATGGCTGCTGACAACAAAACTCTTGGCCGTTTTGAACTGTCCGGCATTCCTGCTGCACCGCGTGGAGTACCTAAAATTGAAGTTTCCTTTGATATCGACGCAAACGGTATCGTTAACGTAAGTGCTAAAGATCTTGGCACCGGCAAGGAACAAAAGATTACCATTACTTCTTCCGGTACTTTGGATAAAGACGAAGTTGATAGAATGGTTAAAGAAGCAGAAGCTAATGCTGAAGCTGATAAGAAACGTAAAGAAGGCGTAGAAGTTCGTAACCAGGCTGACAACATGTGCTATCAGGCTGAAAAGACCATGAAAGACATGGAAGGCAAAGGCAAGGATGATTTAATCGCTAAAGTTAAGGCTGCTGTTGATACCCTGAAAGAAACCATGAAGGGTGATGACCTTGACAAGATTAAAGCAGATACTGAAGCTTTGACTAAACCGCTGTATGAGCTGAGCGCTGAGCTTTACAAAGAAACCCAGGCACAAGAAGGTGCTGCTGGTGCGCAAGGCGCAGCAGGTAACGCTCAAGGTGCAAAGAAGTCCGATGATGATGTAGTTGATGCTGAAGTTGTCGACGAAGATAAGAAGTAATTTAAATGGCTAAGAGAGATTATTATGAAGTCCTGGGAGTGAGCAAGACTGCTTCTCAGGACGAAATTAAAAAAGCATTCCGCAAACTGGCACTGAAATATCATCCTGACCGCAATAAAGGCAACGAAGAAGCAATGAACAAGTTTAAAGAGGCTAATGAAGCCTACAGCGTGCTTTCTGACGAGCAAAAACGCCAGCAGTACGATCAGCTTGGCCCTGATGCTTTTGAACAGGCTCAATCGGCAGGTGGCGCGGGCGGTAATCCGTTCGGCGGTGGCTTTGGCGGCTTCGGCGGCGGAGGCATGGATGATATCTTCGATATGTTCTTTGGCGGACAAGGCCGCCGCGGCGGTGCGCGCGAAGCGGGCCCGCAGCGTGGTGCGGATCTGCGCTTTGATTTAGAGATTAGCTTTGAAGAAGCTGCCTTTGGCGTGGAGAAGGAAATCAATCTGTATCGTGATGAAACCTGCGAGCATTGTCATGGCAATGGCGCAGAACCAGGCTCTAAGGTGGAAACTTGCAGCGAGTGCCATGGCACGGGTTATGTGCGTTTCACGCAGAATACGATGTTCGGCCAGATGGTTAATGAGCGTCCCTGCTCTAAATGCCATGGCGAAGGCAAGATTGTTTCCAATCCGTGTAAAGAATGTCGCGGCAAAGGTACAGTTAAGAAAAATAAACGCTTGAAGGTTAAGATTCCTGCTGGCGTTGATAATGGCTCCAGACTGCGTGTAAGC
>CAVKDE010000269.1:0-2715 GCA_963654835.1 Duodenibacillus sp.
AGGTAGAAGTGAGCGATGCTATGCTTACTTTAGCTGCCCAGCTGTGCGCGCAGGCTTTTTGCGCCGGGCATAGGGCAGAGATTTATCTTTTGGAAGCAGCGCGTGCAGTCGCCGCTTTAGCGGAGCGTGCTTACGTGCTGCCCAAGGATGTGGAAGAAGCGGCGCAATTTGTGCTGCCGCACAGAATGCGTAAACCGCCTGAGCAGCAGCCAGAAGACCATGAGCAGCAAGAAGAAAAGCAAATTGAAGAAGAAAATGATGAACAGGATAATGGCGAAAATTCTGATAATGATAATGAAGGTAGCGAGCTGCCACCGCCGCCTTTAGAAAATGGCGACGAAGATAACAATGACGCTGCTGATGAAGATGATAAAGAAAATGACAGCAGTGATGATGACGACAGCAAGCAGGAGCAAGATAATAGCAATTTAGCACCAGAAGAGCAGATTGCGGATATTGATAAAACCTTCCGCCTGCCGAAGATGCTGCTGGATTTAGGCAAAGACAGGACTGTGCGCCGTGGCAGCGGCAAGCGCAGTGTGACGAAAACTGATTTAAAGCAGGGGCGTTACGTGCGGGCAGAGCTGCCTAAAGGTAAAGTTACAGATCTAGCTTTTGATGCTACTATCCGCGCTGCTGCGCCCTACCAGCGTCTGCGCGAGGATAACGGCTGCGCGCTAAATATTAAAGAAGAAGATTTACGCCAGAAGGTGCGTGAAAAACGCATTGGCAACACCTTCCTCTTTGCGGTGGATGCCAGTGGCTCCATGGGCGCACGTGAGCGTATGCGCGCAGTGAAAGGTGCCATTTTTTATATGTTGCAGGAAGCATACCAGAAGCGTGACCGCGTAGGCATGATCGCCTTCCGCCGTGATAAGGCAGATTTGCTTTTGCCTATTACGCGCAGTGTGGATTTGGCGCAAAAGCGGTTAGCGGAGCTGCCCACAGGCGGTAAAACGCCGCTAGCAGATGGCTTAGCACTTTCGTTGCAGACTTTAGCCATGCTCAATAAACGTGAGAGCGAGCTGGAACCGATTTTGATTTTAGTAACAGACGGGCGCGCTAACAGCGTTATAGAAGGCGAAAAAGATCCTGTTGCTGCAGCGATAAAGATGGCTGAAAAAATTGCCAAGGCGAAAATTACTGCCGTAGTTATTGATACGGAAAGCGATTTTATCAAGCTGGGGCTTGCTAAACGCATAGCGCAGGCGATGGGCGCAAGTTATTATACGTTGCAAAAATTGACGAAAGAAAATGTTATTCATATTGTGCGTAATTTGAATTAAATATAAGAGTATAGTATACTAATAAGTATCTTAAAATACGAAGGAGCGATACTTTTATGAAAAAATTACTTATCTTATTAACAACTTTACTGTGCTGTGCGACAGCTTTTGCTGCTGATAGTGAGCAAAAAACTGCTGAACAGCAAGGACTGAACTGGGAAATCAGCATGATGCCTAAACCGACTGCCGAAGAGCAGGAGCAGGCACGTTGGTCCATCGTGGTGGAAAACAACGTGGGCATTTACGCTTATGATATGGATTCCTTAACTTATAGCGATGTAAAAAACGGTGTGGCGGATAAAAATATTGTTTCCGTACTCACAAAAACCGTTTTCACTGATAAAGATATGTTGAAAAAGCTCAATGAAAAATACAAGGCTTCTTTAGCGAAAAAAGAAAAGGTGCAGTATTGCGAAATTCTCATGTCCTTCAACCTTAAGGATAAAACTTACGGCGTGCAGATGATGGATGTGTATGGCAGCAAAAAAACGCACTTAGAACATCAGGAAAAACAGGCAGCATTTGTTGCTATTCCTGAAGGCAGCTTTGCCGAAGCTATGCTGGAAATTTGCCAGAAAGCTGTAGACGAAGATGCTCAAGCTGCAAATAAATAATGAAGGCTTTTAACTTAACTAAGATTAAAAACTTTATATTACAACACAAACCCCTTAGCTTGCTGGCAATTTGTGTGATGGGCCTTGCTATTTTCATGGTACTCAAACATCTCTCCATCAACACCTCATCACGAAAACCGGCAATGAAACCTGTCGTGCATACGCAAGTTGTGAGCAAGCGACCTTTGTATAAAAGCATTAACCTTTTTGGCCAACTGCAGGCCAAGGCGGAGATTGATATCGTCAATAAATATGCCGGTATTATCGACGAGGTTAATGTGGATTTGGGCAGCAAGGTGCAGGCAGGCGATGTACTTATTGTGCAGCGCCTGGATGATGCCCGTGCGGAAATGCTCAAGGCGCAGGCACGCTACGCGGAGGCTGGTGCGAACGCAGCGACGACGGATGTAGATTATACGGCGAACTACGCGCGTTACGAGGCAGATTACAAACTGGCGCAGGCTAATGCTAAGCGTTACCGCAAACTTTATGCGCAGGGTGCTGTTGCTAAAGCGGATTTGGACGCGATAGAGCAGACTTTGGCTAATAAAAAAGCGCAGTATGAAGAGCTGGCGTTGCAGCGCAGCTATGACGGCGTACCATCGGCGGTTTACCGTCAGGAGCAGGTTGCTGCAAGGCGCGAGCAGGAATACATCATCGCGCAGAACAAATATCATGATTTAATTTTTCAAGCACCGCGCGCAGGTATTATTACTTATCGCGCTGCTGAGGTGGGTGGCTACGCTCCTGCTGGGAGCAGGATGCTGACACTGCTTGATGACAGCGGTTTTACAGTGGACTGTGATATTACAGAG
>CAVKDE010000270.1:0-2688 GCA_963654835.1 Duodenibacillus sp.
AATCAAGCCTTTGCGCGAAGCTTCTAGCAGTAATTTGCTGCCTGCCGTAGTAAATTATCGCGTAGACGGGCATCGTGATGGCAAGAAAAAAATTAATCAGGTTGAAGCAAAAATAATTGTTGCTTTGATTAAGTCCTGCATGGAGCAGCCTGAATATGCCGGGAAAACTTTTGGCGTAATTTCTTTGTTGGGCAGTGAGCAAGCTAACTATATTCAGATGGAACTGTTTAATGCTATCAGCAACAGAGAGTATGAAAGCAGGCAGATTATCTGCGGTGATTCTGCTAATTTCCAGGGCGACGAACGTGATGTTATTTTCCTGAGCATGGTTGACAGCAACGAAGGTGAAGGCGTTTTAAGTTTGCGTTCTTCTGATAATGATGTATTTAAAAAGCGTTATAATGTTGCGGCAAGCAGGGCGAAAGACCAGCTGTGGGTTGTAAACTCTCTGGACGAGGAAAACAGTTTGCAGGCAGATGATTTAAGACGAGGTCTGCTTTCCTATGCCCAAAATCCGAAAAACTATACACAGACTATGGAGCAAATTGCAGGACAAGCAGAATCACCTTTTGAAGAGGAAGTAGCAAAAGCTTTGGTAAGCCGTGGGTTCCATATTGTGCAGCAATGGGAAGTTGGCGCGTATAGGATAGACATGGTTGCTGTGTACAAGAATAGTAAAATTGCGATTGAGTGTGATGGCGAGCGTTATCATAGCGGCGAGGACAAGATTCTTGAAGATATGCAGCGTCAGACGATTTTGGAACGCCTTGGCTGGAAGTTTATCCGTATTCGTGGCAGTGAGTATTATGCTGATAAGGAAAATACAATTAGCAGGGTTACTGATTTGTTATTGAGCTATGGTATTGAGTTTGAGGATAATTTTACTGTAACGCCGAATGAACGTAATACGGAATTGCTGGAGCGAGTAAAGCAGAGAGCAAGTGAAATTATGCGTGGGGCTAAAGAGAATAGTTCGTATGATTATGCACAGACTTTCGGAGATAAGCAGAAACAACAGAAAGAGCAATCACATAAGCCTGATATAGAAGCAAAAAAGTCAAGGGATACTACTCCAAAACCGAAGGCAAGATTCCAAAGAACTGAAAAGGTAGCACCGAAAACTCAGACAGAACCAAGTAAGACTGATGATGAGGTAGTAATGCCGGAAGAAAGACAGCCGAAACTGCTGATGATGGTGTTATTGACTGAGCTGCAAAATCAAGGCTTTGAGGTTTATGGAGATAACGATGAGCTATGGGTTGTGGGCGATGTTGATTTAGGTTTGCGGCTTGCACGCTACAAAGGTTTTAAGTTTAACCGAGCTGGTAGTACTGTGACTGGTGGCAGGGCAGGATGGGTTAAACGGTTTGTGTAAATTTAGGAGGAATTGAAAATGACTCAAAAAGAGTTTAAGTTTGAAATTTTAGCAGAACTGGGAGTTATTTCTGAAAGTGCCAAAGGTTGGCGTAAAGAACTTAATGTAGTTTCGTTCAATGGCAATCCGCCTAAATACGATTTGCGGGAATGGGCTCCTAATCATGAAAAAATGGGCAAGGGAATAACTTTCACGGAGACAGAGTTAGAAGCTTTGAAAAAAATTCTTATCGGTTAAGTGTAATTTTTCATTTGATTATTTAAGCACAAGGAGGTTTTGCCTTATGATGAAAAACATCAGTAAAGCAGAAATTTTAAAGCTCAAAGAACAGGTAAACTACCAGCCAGGGCAGGTTGTGAGCAAAACTTTGGCGCAAAACAGCGCAGTTAGCGTAACGCTCTTTGCTTTTGATAAGGATGAAGAAATCAGTACGCATGAATCTGGCGGCGATGCTATGTTAACCTGCCTTGATGGTGTGGGGCGCATTACGATTGATGGCGAAGTTTATATCCTGCATGAAGGCGAATCTATTGTTATGCCTGCCAAGCATCCGCATGCTGTATATGGCGCAGAGCAGTTTAAAATGCTCTTGGTAGTGATATTTTAAAGAAACAGTAATGCAATGGTGATAGCTAGAGTGCATAAATTTTTGCAGGCATAAAGTGTTTTTATAAGTGGAGGCATGAGAACAATGGAGATTAAATCTGTTGCACTTTTGGGTGCAGGAGCAGTTGGCTCTTATATTATTTGGGGCTTGAGCAAATTGGAGAATATTAAATTTGGTATTGTTGCTGAAGGAAGCCGTGGGGAACGTTTGCAGCATGATGGCTGCTTAATTAATAATGAGCTTTACAGACCGCAGGTGTGGACTCCGCAAGAGGCACAGGGAGTAGATTTACTGATTGTTGCCTTAAAATATGGTGCTTTGCCAGAGGCGTTGCCTGCTATTCGTGCAATTGTTGGCAGTAACACTATTGTTATGAGCCTGATGAATGGAGTGGATAGCGAAGATATAATTTCCCAGGTAATTGACCGCAAGCAAATTCTTTATTCCTTAATAAAAATTGCATCACACCATGAAGGAAAGGGCGTATGTTTTAACCCTGCAAAAACGATTGGCATTGTGTTTGGTGAACCGGAAGCTCCTTTTGAGAGTGAGCGTGTATTAGCCGTGGAAGAACTTATGCAGAAAGCAGATATTCATATTCGTCGTACTGATTGCATTAAAGAGGAAATTTGGGCTAAGTTTCGTCTGAATGTATGCAACAACCTGCCGCAGGCTGTTCTCGGCGTAGGCTTGGGCTGTTACAAAG
>CAVKDE010000271.1:0-2688 GCA_963654835.1 Duodenibacillus sp.
TTTTTCGCCGGCTTTAATACCGGCTGCCTCTGCCAAGCTGTTTTTGCGCACGCCACTAATAAGACCTACCATGGAAACTCCTTTAAAAATCGCGATAATAAACTGTAAAGAAATTAGTCGTCTAATAATTATAGCATACACAAGTCAGAAATGCAAAAAGCTATCCTATTATAAGCATAACGTTGCCTACGCCACACTTGTGACGTACTTTTTGCATTTTTTTATTTAAATAGAAGTGATTGTATGATAGAATGATAGTTATAATATATGCAGGCGCAAAAGCCTGTCGAAAGGAGTTCAACAATGAAACGAAGCGAAAAGTTCCGTCAGGCCAACCGGGAGGCTAAGGCTACTGTAGTGGCAGCGGCAGCAGTCATCATTTTCTGGTGTCTTGCTGGCTTCGGTTTAGCAGATAGCGATATTTCTTTTTGGAACACCCCGCTCTGGGTTTGGGGTGGCTGCGTAGGCACGTGGCTGTTTGCAATTCTCGTCACCGTTATCCTGACAAGCAAAGTTTTTGTCAACTTTGACTTAGATGAGGAGAAGGAGGAAAAACAGCGTGGGTAATCTTTTAAATCTTATTCCTGTTGTTATTTTTTTGCTTGCCCTGCTTGGCATCAGCGCGTATATCCAGCGCGTTTCTAAAGAAAACCGCCAGAAAGATTTTGCCAAAGATTATTTTATCGGCGGACGCACGCTGGGCGGCTTTGTACTGGCGATGACCACGGCAGCAACATACAGCAGCGTCAGCACTTTTGTTGGCGGTCCGGGTGTAGCATGGATTATCGGCTATGGCTGGCTGTATATGGCTATCGTGCAGGTTATCGTTATCTTTTTGGTACTCGGCGTTTTCGGCAAAAAAATTGCTCTCATCGCCCGTGAGATTGATGCTGTAACAGTTATAGACGTTCTCCGCGCGCGCTACCATTCAAACTTTTTAGCAAATATGTCCGCGCTGGTTATCGTCGCCTTCTTCTGCGCCACGATGGTCGCACAATTTGTTGGCGCAGCGAAACTTTTTGAAGCAGTAACAGGTTTCTCCTATGTCACAGGCCTTACCATGTTCGGCTTAATCGTTGTTTTTTACACTACTATTGGCGGTTTTAAAGGCGTTGCTGTGACGGATGCTTGCTGCGCCATTGCCATGATGGTAGGCATGTGCATCCTTATGGGCGGTATGATGAGCGCAGGCGGTGGTTTTGAAAAAATCACCAGCTTCATTGCTACGCAGCATCCGGATATGTTAGAGCCTTTATCACGCGGCAAAATGCCTATCTCGCTGTATATCAGCCAATGGCTGCTCGTTGGTATCTGTACGCTCTCGCTGCCACAATCGGTAGTACGCGGCATCAGCTACAAGGATACCAAAGCATTGCACCGCGCCATGATCATCGGTACTGTTGTTATCGGTGCGATGACCATTATCGCTACGTGGATTGGTATTTTAAGCAAGGGTATCCTCACAGAAAATATTGCTGCCTATGGTGGCAGCGTGGATAACATCATGCCTACGGCAATTATTAAAAGCCTGAGCCCGTTCTGGGCAGGCGTTATAATCATCGGTCCCATTGCGGCGACCATTTCTACCGTTTCTTCCCTCCTGCTTTCCTCGTCCTCCTCTATCGTGAAGGACGTGTACATGAACATCAAGGGAGAACGCCACGAAACGCTCACTAATAACCAGATTCGTCTGTACAGCTTGACGGCAACCATTATTCTTGGCTTACTTGTTTATTTTATCGCCATTAATCCGCCCAGCGTTATCTGGCAGATTAATATGTTCGCCTTCGGCGGTTTGGAAACTGCCTTCTTCTGGGTGCTGATTTTTGGCCTGTTCTGGCCTAAAGCTAACAAATACGGAGCAATTGCAGCGATGAGCGGCGGTGTAATTATTTACTGCGCAACTATGGCCATGAAAATTAAAGTTATGGATCTGCATCAGATTGTGCTTGGCATCGGCTTCTCGCTCGTACTCTTTTTAATCGGCAACAGCTTCGGCGAAACTGTTGATGAAAAAACGCAGCGCATCTTCTTCCCTGAAAAATTTGATGATTAAACACATATAGCAAAAAAACAAAAAGCCTGAGTTCTACTCACATCTCGAGTAAAACTCAGGCTTTTGACTATTTTAAGCTTTTTATGTAAATACTTATTCAGTTTTGCCTTCTTTCACACTTCTACCCTTCTTAACAAAAAATCAATAAGGTTATAATGTATTATCCCATCACGTGAAATTGTATGCTTATCAAGAGTAATAACATATTTAGGATAATTATCCTTAACATTTGCATAAGCCCCAAATTCACGCTCAATAGTTTTTTCATCGCTCAATAAATACGCTGCCTGAATATAAATAATATTCCCGTTTAACTCTGCCATAAAGTCTATTTCACCATTACACGTTTTGCAAGTACTCCCGCAATAGAATTAATTATTTTTAACACTATCTCTGTTTTCTGTAATAGTGTTAATTATTTTTAATACTATCATCATTTGTTAGATAGCGTTAATTATTTTTAACACTATTGTGGTTGCTTTAGCAATCGCTCTTTAACTAACAAAAGAATACACTAAAGCCTGAGTTCTGCTCACATCACGAGTAAAACTCAGGCTTTTGACTATTTATTTTTGCTCATTTGAGCGTTAAATATTACCTAACTTTGCCACAACCTTCTCCACCATTGCCTC
>CAVKDE010000272.1:0-2672 GCA_963654835.1 Duodenibacillus sp.
GAACTACAATACTCCGAAGAGAACGACAACAGTATTAAATTTATGATTTAGCTTTATTATAGCATACAAAAAGTACGAAAAACATATTTTGCAAAAATTTCATAAAGCGTTTGGTTTAATTTTACCCCTAAAAAGTCAGTAATAGAGTAGAGAGTATTTTTTAGGAGGCAAAGAAATGACAAAAATTTATGGTTATGTGCGCGTATCTAGTATAGATCAAAATGAAGATAGGCAGCTGTTAGCACTTGCTGCTGCTGGTGTTGCGCAAGAAGCAATTTATATGGATAAGCAAAGTGGAAAAAATTTTGCACGCAAGCATTATCAACGTTTGCTGAAAAAGCTGCAAGCAGGCGATTTACTGTATATCAAAAGCATTGACCGCCTGGGGCGCAATTATGAGGAAGTGCAGGAGCAGTGGCGCTTGCTGACAAAGACAAAAGGCGTGGATATTTGCGTAATTGATATGCCGCTTTTGGATACCAGGCGCAGCAAGGATTTATTAGGTACATTTATTGCGGATTTAGTTTTGCAGGTACTTTCATTTGTGGCGCAAAATGAGCGTGAAAATATTCGTCAGCGTCAGGCAGAAGGCATTGCTGCGGCTAAAAAGCGTGGCGTGCGCTTTGGCAGACCTAAGAAGGCTTTACCGGAAAACTTTGTGGAAGTGCAGCAGCGTTGGAAAAAGGGAGAGATTACTTGCCGCGAGGCAGCGAAGCTGTGTAATATGCCTTATGGTAGTTTTAGAAGAAAGGCGGGGGAGGTGGGCGAAAATCCGCCAAATTCCGACATATATTGTTAAAAATAAGCAGGAAGCTATATAAGAAGTGCTTAAAAGGTGTACTTTTTATGTAACTGCCTGCTTATTACTTTTTGTCAGCTTGTGAGCATGATAAAAATGCTTTTCGTTAATTATTAGATAAAATTATTTAACGAAACTCCTAATTATAAATTTTATCATAAAGTGCTCAAAAAGTACGCTTTATGATGAATTTGGAGTTGTTATTATGATAAATGTACAAGTCAAATCTAAGAAACGAGTTGCAGAACATGGAGAAGTTTTTACCGGCGAGCGTGAAGTTAGCGATATGTGTGATTTGGTGAAACAGGAAACCGAAAGAATAGATAGTCGCTTTTTAGAACCAGCTTGCGGTAATGGTAATTTTTTAGCTGAAATTTTGCGAAGAAAACTTAACATAGTAAAACAGATATATGGGAAAAGCAATGCTGATTATGAAAAATATGCTTTTATAGCGGTAAGTAGTTTGTATGGTGTTGATATTTTACAAGATAATGTATCAGAATGCAGAGAACGACTTTATAATATATGGCTTAATGAGTATAGAAATATAGTCAAAAAATCTATTAATGAAAAAGTTTGTGAAGCAATAAGCTATCTGCTGAAAAAGAATATTTTATGTGGTGATGCGCTTACTTTGAAACGCAATGATGGGATACCTATAATTTTTGCAGAATGGTCATTTATAACTGGTAACAAGGTAAAACGACGCGATTACAGTTTAGCAGAATTATTAGAGGGAAAAGAAGAACAATCTATGCCAGATCTTTTTAAAGATACAGAAGATTGGACGTATGATGTTGAAAGTAAATCGTTTATTCCTACTCCTATTAGAGAATATCCATTAATAGATTATTGGAGGGTACAGGATAATGAGTGATTTAAATAGTTATAAACATAATCCGGATGTGCTTAGCTGTATCGCTAATTTATCTAACGACGAAGTTTTTACTTCGCCTGATGTAGCGAATGCGATGTTGGATATGCTGCCTAAAGAAATTTTTGAAAACCCTGATACGAAATTTCTTGATCCAGCGACTAAAACAGGTGTATTTTTGCGCGAAATAGCAAAACGACTTATAAAAGGTCTGGAAAAGAAGATTCCTGATTTACAAGAACGATTAGATCATATTTTTCAGAAACAATTATATGGTATTGCAGTTACGGAATTAACGAGTTTACTAGCGCGTAGAAGTTTATATTGTTCTAAATATCCTAATAGCATTTATTCTGTTAGCAAATTTGATGATATTGAAGGTAACATTGGATTTAAAAATATAAAACACACTTGGATGAATGGTAAGTGTAAGTTTTGTGGAGCTGCTCAAAGTGAATATGATAGGGACGATTTAGCTGAACAGCATGCTTATGAGTTTATTCATCTTGATAATTTGGAGGAATTGCAAAAAATGAAATTTGATGTAATCATAGGAAATCCACCATATCAATTAAGCGATGGAGGGAATGGAAAAAGCGCAAAACCAATTTATCATCATTTTGTCGAACAAGCGAAAAAGCTAAGCCCTAAATATCTTATAATGATTATTCCATCAAGATGGTTTACTGGAGGTAAAGGGTTAGTTGATTTTAGAAATTCAATGCTTAATGATAGTCATATTTGCAAGTTAGTTGATTATGAAAATTTTAAGGAAGTTTTCCCTGGAGTAGATTTAGCTGGCGGTGCATGTTATTTTTTATGGGATAAAAATTATAATGGACCTTGTGAAGTCGTCAATTGTAATGCAGGTAATAAAATAGTTGCTACAAGGTATCTGAATGAGTATAGCACTTTTATTCGACAAAATTTAGCAGTAAATATTATAAAAAAGATAACAAATAAATATAATAAATTTTTAGATGAGCGTGTTTCTTCTAG
>CAVKDE010000273.1:0-2667 GCA_963654835.1 Duodenibacillus sp.
CTGCATGACGGTAAAAACCGCTGACACTATATAAATCCGTCCAGGTATCACGTTCCAAAAGCGCAATCGCATCGTTTGCTTCTGTAACCTGCTCCAAAGTACGCTTAAGCTGCGCATTTTTCTTCATCAGCGCACGCTCGGAATTAAGCAGGCGGTTATTGGCCATTTCCAGCTGCGAATAACCATCTGAATAAGGCTTTTGGATATTATTATCCGCCCAGGCATACGCGTGCATACACGCATTTACAAACGCTTCATAATCCTGCTGGTTATTGATATGTGCCACACAGACAAGAAAATATTCGTCATAGCTATGGATGACCGTGGGCACGCTGCGCGCCTGTCCGAAAAATTTCAGAATGACAAGATTCTGCTTCTGCGCCCGCAGGTCATCCTTTTGCTCCAGCTTATCGCTGTTAAGGACAAAATCTTTCAGACAGTCGCCGACATTCATGCCATAATCCGACGTGTCATACAGCTTTTTTGCTATTATCCAGTTTTTATCACATAAAACAATAAGCTGGCTCATTCTTTACTCACTAGCCTTTGCTAACAACTCCAAGGCATTTTCCGCATAAAAATCTGCTGGCCATTGCTTCCAGATTTCATTCGTGCTGGCAAAAGCTCTGCCGCCAACAGCAATTTTCTGCTCAGGAAATTCCTTTTTAATAGCCTTTACCAGACGTGCGCAGTCAATCAAGTGCTGCGGCATCGTCACAGATAAAGCAACAAGATCAGGCTGATTTTCGCGTACTGCGTTCAGCATATATTCCTCCGGCACAGCAGCACCAAGATAAATGCTGTCCCAGCCGTTATTTTCAAACACATCAGCCACAATGTGCGCGCCCATTTCGTGCAGCTCCGTACCTGGGCAGGCACATAAAAGCGTTTTGTTCTGCGGCTCAGCAGAGAAAACTTCCGGATACAGCTGCGTCATCGCCAGCTGCGTTGCAGAAGTGCAGTAGTGCTCCATGTCTACAGTAATCTGCGCACTATGCCACAAATCGCCCACTCGGCGCATACTCTCCGCCAAAATGCCCACATAAATATCATCAACAGCAATGCCCTTATTCAGGAAAGATTTTACAAGGTACATCGTTTTTCTATTATTTTTTTCAAACAGGCTTTCCACGTACTGCTTGATTTCTTCTTCAAACGGAGAAACTACTGGCGCAGGCTGGGGTTCGCCTGACGCAAGTCCCCCCCGGATACACTCTTGTGCTCGCTCAATCAGTTTGGTCAGCTCTGCTTTTTTATCTTCACCAACAACTTGCGCAATGCCTTGCTTCACTGCATCCAGATGGCCGATAACATATTTGGCCGTCTGCTCGCGCGTGAACTGTTTCAAAATGCCATCCATCAGCTCAAACAGCCAAACAGCATAACGCTCCATAATTTTGGCATCTTTCAGCACGTAGGCCGTGTAAAGAAAATCTACATTGTAACGCGTGTCGCGATAAATAATTTTTTGCACACGCTTAGGCAGCTTAGAAAAATATGCTTCATTAGCTTTGTACTCACATTCATAAGCTGCATCAACTAAGTTATGGAATTCATCTTCATAATCCATCCATAACAAGCTCATTATTTCTCCACTCCTCATAGTAAAAATAATTCTCCATATTTAATTATATAACAAGAACTAAAGAAAATCTAGGGAGAAGCTAGGAATAATATTGTAATTAAAAAAATTAGACAAGCGCATAGTAAAACCCCGAGGCTGCTGCCCCGGGGTTTTTGCAAGTAATTTTTACGCCTGCGCAAAACGGCTCAAAAAGTCCTGCGTGCGTTTGTTCTTCGGCTTCGTGAAAAGCTCTTTCGGTTCGCCTTCTTCCGCAATCACGCCCTGGTCGATAAAAATAACTCTGTTCGACACATCGCGGGCAAACGCCATCTCGTGCGTTACAATAACCATCGTCAGACCCTGCTCTGCCAAATCGCGGATAACGCGCAGCACTTCGCCCACCATCTCCGGATCAAGCGCACTCGTCGGCTCGTCCATCAAAAGCACTTCCGGCTCCAAGGCCAAAGCACGGGCAATAGCAACACGCTGCTTCTGGCCGCCGGAGAGCTGATGCGGTTTAGCATTCACGTAGCTGTCCATGCCCACGTGCTTTAAATATTTTAAAGCTGTGGCCTTAGCTTCATCTTTCGCCTTGCCCAAAACTTTAATCTGCCCTACCATGCAGTTTTCCAAAACTGTCATGTTGTTGAACAAATTAAAGGATTGGAACACCATACCCACCTTCGTGCGATACATCGTAAGCTTTTTAAACGCTTCATTGACATCCTTGCCGCGATATTCAATATGACCGCCTGTAGGATGCTCCAGATAATTGACGCAGCGAATCAAAGTAGATTTGCCGCTGCCGGAAGGGCCGATAATACACACAACATCACCACGATGCACATCAAAGCTGATGCCTTTTAAAATCTGGCGTTCGCCAAAGCTTTTTTGCAAATCACGGACAGATAACAATAATTCTTTTTCCATAGCTTAGTACCTGCCTTTCTGCTTCTTCGTCGGCAAAGGAATATCGCCGCAAGGATCCATCATCGGATCATAAGTAACCAGCTGATAATCCTTCGGGCCATCCATCTTGCTTTCTACCCAGCGCAGCAGGCGGGAAGCAGTGAAAGTCATAATGAAGTAAACTACGCAGGTAA
>CAVKDE010000274.1:0-2659 GCA_963654835.1 Duodenibacillus sp.
TGAAAGATGATGGCAGCTTCATTGATTTGATTGCTAAATACGCACGCATGGATAACGATTACAAGACTGTTACTGGTGCAGGCAGCGGCGATTATGAAACCAATGGCTATAGCCTGAGTGCAGAATATGGCAAACGCTTCACGAAAGCTAATGGCCTGTGGATTGAGCCGCAGGTTGAGCTGACTTACGGCAGAGTTGGCAGTGCTGATTATGTAACTGCTAATGGCGTAAAAGTTCGTCAGGATGAAATGAACAGCATTGTTGGCCGCCTTGGCTTCTCCTTGGGCAAAGATATTAAACAAGGCAATGTTTATTTACGTGCTTCCTATCTGTATGATTTCGACGGCGAAACGGATGTGAAGATGGTTGATACTGCTAGTGGCGCACCTGCTTCTTATAAGCAGGATCTTGGCGGCGGCTGGTGGGAAGTTGGCGTTGGTACGAACCTCAATTTGAGTGACGCAACTCATCTGTACTTTGACATTGAAAAAACTTACGGTGGCAATGTAGCTACGCCGTGGCAGTGGAATGCTGGCGTGCGCTGGAGCTTCTAATTTTACGCAAACTTTATATTGATGCTAACGAGAGCCGCGCAGCTGCGCGGCTCTTTTGTGTGTTGTTGTAAACAGAAGGTGAATATTGAAGAAAAAAATCTTATTACAGGAAATTGCAACAATTGCTCATTTTCTGTAATGGATAGGCGGGAATTTGTTGACATGCTTACTTGATGTGTATATATCTGTGTCACTTGTGTAAATTGTTCGCCTGCGTGCGCCAGTTTTCTTGACTAAGCACGCATTTATCGTTATAATAAAAATAACTTCATATGTTAACCTTTGGGGCAGGGTGAAATTCCCGATCGGCGGTAAAGTCCGCTAGCAGGCTTGTGGCTTGCATGAACTGGTGCAATTCCGGTACCGACAGTATAGTCTGGATGAGAAAAGGTGGTAAGATATTTTTACGCACGTAAGCTCCTTAGGCTGGCGTGCGTTTTTATATACTGCCTTATATGATGTTAGAAGGTGAAATTTTGGCAAGATTAACTGATGAAGAATATATGCAGCGCGCTTTAGTACTTGCGGTGCAGGCCGAGGGCGATACCAGCCCTAACCCGATGGTGGGCTGCGTGATTGTGGATGCTGATGGCAACATCGTGGGCGAAGGCTATCACCACAAAGCTGGTGAGCCGCACGCGGAGGTGAATGCTCTGGCGGAGGCGAAGCAGCTGGCGCAGGGTGCGACGGCTTATGTTACGCTGGAACCTTGTGCGCATTATGGGCGTACTGGTCCGTGCTGCGTAGCATTGGCGCGTGCCGGGATTAAAAAGGTTGTGGCAGCGTGCTGCGACCCTAATCCTAAAGTGGCAGGGCAGGGTCTGGAATATTTGCGCTTGCAGGGGATTGAGGTGCAGACTGGCGTATGCGAAAAAGAGGCACTGCGCCTGAACGAAAAGTTCTTTACCTGGATTACTAAGCAGCGTCCTTTTATCACGCTGAAATATGCGATGACCTTAGATGGTAAAATTGCGACAGCAGAGGGCGATAGCAAATGGATTACAGGCGAAGAAGCACGTACGCTGGCGCACCGTCTGCGTAAGCAGCATGATGCAGTGCTTGTGGGCATTGGCACAGTGCTGGCGGATGACCCGGAGCTGACGACACGCATGGTGCGTGGGAAAAATCCTGTGCGCGTAGTGTTAGACAGCAGCCTGCGTATTTCGCTAATGGCAACGGTGCTGAACCCTGCTGCGGAAACAATAATTTTTACTGCTGTAGAGGCTGATGCAGTGAAAGGTGAAGCTTTAAATGCGCTGCCAAATGTGGAAGTGGTGCGCCTGCCTTTAGTAGCTGGCAAGCTGCCTGTGAATGAGGTTATCAGCGCACTGGCGGAGCGTGGTATTACCAGCCTTTTGGTAGAAGGTGGCAGCAGCGTGCATGGCGCTTTTGTTGATGCAGGTTTGGCTGATAGGGTGTGTGCCTTTATTGCGCCGAAGCTGATTGGTGGTGCTAAGGCACTTTCGCCTATCGGCGGCGCAGGCAGCGAGCTGGTGGCTGATGGCTGGCAGCTTGACGAGGTAGAAATAAAACAGCTTGGCAGTGACATTATGGTGACAGGCCTTGTGCAAAAGGAGGGAGCGTAATGTTTACTGGTCTGGTTGCAGAGCTGGGAACAGTGCAAAAACTGGAGCAGCAAGGTGTGAGCTACCACCTGACGGTAGCAGCACGCAAGGTTATGGAAAACCTTAAAATCGGTGACAGCGTAGCTGTCAACGGTGCGTGCCTGACGGTAGTGCGCATGGACGACGCTGCTTTTACGGCGGATGTAATGCCGGAAACAGTACGCCTGACGAACATCGGCGCGCTGCACGCTGGCGATAAGGTGAACCTGGAGCGCACACTGCGCTTATGTGATGGCCTTGACGGACACATTGTGAGCGGACACGTGGAAGGGCAGGGCGTTATCGCCAGCCGCAGGCCTGAAGGTATTGCTATGGTGGTGACGATTACCACGCCGCTGGAGCTTTTAAAATATATCATCAAAAAAGGCAGCATTGCTATTGATGGCATCAGCCTGACGGTAACGCAGGTAACGGAAACGAGCTTTTCCGTTTCGCTGATTCCCCATACGGCGAAAGAAACTACGCTGGGCTTTAAAGATG
>CAVKDE010000275.1:0-2652 GCA_963654835.1 Duodenibacillus sp.
ATATCATTATAATCCAAGACGCGTGAGAAGGTATCAGAGGCGAAGCAATGCGACAACGGCGTACCTCGTGTACGTCTAGGAGTATTGCTGAAGCATATGGTGCCTTATCACACGGCTCTACAAGCTTCTAATTAACTTTTGCTGCCAAGTCTGATAATAATCGCGGCTCGTCAGGCGGATAAACTGCATCGCGTGCGGTGATTGTTCAATGCGCACGCAATCGCCATTATCTACTTCAATCACGTTTTCGCCATCAGCAGAAAGCAGCATTTCCTCACTACCAGGTACAGCCTTCAGCTCAATCAGCTCGGACATAGGGATAACAAGTGCCCTATTGGCCAAAGAATGCGCACAGACCGGTGTGATCACGCTCACATCCAGCGCAGGCATTACTAAAGGCCCGCCCGCAGAAAGTGAATAAGCTGTAGAGCCTGTCGCTGTCGCGATAATCAGGCCATCCGCTGCATATTTACCGGAAAGCTTACCGTTGATAAACATCATCATATGCGCCAATTTACTGAACATACCCTTAGCTAAAACAAAATCGTTCAGCGCGTGCGCCGTAGCCACCACCTGATTATTTTTAATAACCTGCGCCTGCAGCATACTGCGGCTTTCAAGCGTATAATTTCCCTGCGCCAGGCGGCTGATAGCCTTTTGCATGCCGCGCAGATCAATCTCTGCCAAAAAGCCCAGCCTGCCAAAGTTAATACCAAAAGCAGGCACGCGCAGAGGTGCGAGATAACGCGCCATCTGCAAAAGCGTACCGTCACCGCCAAGGCTTACAGCAAAATCAAGCGTTTGGAGTGATTTTGCATCAGCCTCATTATAACTGGAGCAGCCGTACTGCGCCGCCACCGCGTCCGGCAGCACAGGCTCAAGTCCCCAATCCTTGCACATTTCTACAAATTCCGGCAGCGCGATACAGACGTTTTCTTTGCTTAAATTAGGAAAAATTCCTAAACGCTTTGCTTCCATAATCACGCCTCAGCCTTTACTGCTTTTTTATCTAAATCACCGTGGCTTTGCCCTACAAGCTTAGCCACCTGCTCGCTGCTTACAGCATCATCATTACCCAGCGTTAAATGCAGCAGATATTCGATATTGCCCTCTGGTCCTTTAATGGGTGAAAAATCTAAGCCTGCAATACCAAAGCCTTCACTTTTAGCAAAAGCAATAACATTATTGATAACCTGCTCATGCACACTTGCGTCACGCACAACGCCCTTTTTGCCCACATTTTCTTTACCCGCCTCAAACTGCGGTTTAATCAAAGCTACAACAAAGCCTTCCGGCTTTAAAATTTTGTGGACAGCAGGCAGAATTTTATCTAGCGAAATAAATGCTACATCAATCGTTGCTGCATCCACCTGCTCAGGCAGGCTGTCCGCTTCCAGATAGCGCACATTCGTGCGCTCCATATTTACCACGCGCTCGTCATTGCGCAGCTTCCACGCCAGCTGTCCATAGCCAACATCAATGGCGTAAACCTTCGCTGCACCGTTTTGCAAAGCGCAATCCGTAAAACCTCCGGTAGAAGCACCAATATCAGCCACAACCTTGCCTTCCACGCTGATAGGGAAAATCTGCAAAGCTTTTTCCAATTTTAAACCACCACGGCTCACATAAGGCAGTTTGTTACCCAAAAGGCGGATAGTGACCTCATTAGCTACAGGTGTACCCGGTTTATCTATTTTTTGTTCATTGACCAGTACCTGACCCGCCATCACAGCGGCCTGCGCCTTGGCACGGCTTTCAAACAGGCCACGGTTCACCAGGAGTACGTCAAGACGTTCTTTTTTCAATGCTCTTCACCCTTTACAAAGGCTGCAGTTTTAGTTGCAATTGTAGGCGTATCCAAGCCTAAATCACGGAACAGCAGCTTTTTATCACCATGCATTACAAATTCATCAGGAATGCCTAAGCACAGCACCTCACACTGAGTTAAAAGCTCTTGGCTGTTGAGCGTTTCCAGCACTGCGCTGCCTACGCCGCCAGCCAGCACGCCTTCTTCCAGCGTTACGATTTTGCCATAACGCTTAGCGTGCTCTAAAAGGAGCTTTTCATCAAGTGGCTTAGCAAAGCGCATATTTACAACGCCAGCTTCTATGCCTTGCGCTTCGAGCAGCTTCGCTGCCTCCAGCGCAGGCTGCACCATGCTGCCAATTGCCCAGAAGCATACATCTTTGCCTTCACGCAGCACCTCAGCCTTACCGATAGGCAAAGTGTGCATCGCTTCAGTAATATCCACGCCCACACCGCTGCCACGCGGATAACGCACGGAAACAGGTCCGTCAAAATCTAGTGCTGTTTTCAGCATATGGCGCAGTTCGTTTTCATCCTTCGGTGCCATAATCGTCATATTAGGAATGCTGCGCAGATAAGCGTAATCAAACACGCCGTGATGCGTATAACCGTCATCACCGACAATTCCCGCTCTATCCAGGCACATCGTCACGTGTAGTTTTTGCATACAGATATCATGCAGCACGGAATCATATGCACGCTGCATGAAAGTAGAATAAATTGCCGTAACAGGCTTCATCCCTGCTGCCGCCATACCAGCTGCCGCTGTTACGGCGTGCTGCTCAGCAATGCCCACGTCAAAGAAGCGTTCATGGTGCGCCTGCGCAAAAATGTTCAGGCCCGTAC
>CAVKDE010000276.1:0-2650 GCA_963654835.1 Duodenibacillus sp.
CTACTATACGATGCCTATACGATTACGATTCTCCCACGATACAGCAAAGCAGGGTCTATGCTTTCGCACTCCCCTGCCCTGCTTATATATCACACACACTCAAAGGCTCATTACTCATAGATAAAGCTGTGCTGGAAATCTGGCATTAACTGCCGCACAAGATTCTCAAACTCAACGTTATTCTCAAAGTGCAGCGCACCATCGTCGCCCACATACTTATCGCAAAGCTCGTTCTCTCGCTTGAAATACTCGTTGAACTCTAACTCACTGTTAAACTCTGGCATAAGTTCCATTATAGCTCATCCTCGCTCAAAATCATGCAACCTACAATCGTTACGACAACAGCCGGAATAAAAAACCACAAAATTGAAATCATTGCTATCCGCTCCCATCTCTTAAAATCCGTTATTCCACGCAGTAAAGCCGCTGGATGTCAGTCCTGCTTTATCCTGCTCTAGCTCGTCCTTTTCCTGCTCTAGCTCGTCCTGCTCTTCAAGCAGAATATATACTTCGTCCGTTCCCGGCTCAAGAAACTCAAGCTCTTTGATTATCTCGTCCAGCCGCTCCGCTATCTCGTCCAGTCGCTCGTCAATGCGGTCAATCTCGTTTGCTGTCTGCTGATAATTCATAGTTATTCTCCATTCTCGTTAAGTTCAAGTTAAAATCTGCCGCGCCGTCTCCGTCGCTTCCGTGCCGCTGGGGGGTCTGCCCACAGCCAGTAATAATGCCAGCACAAGAAAAATAATATCATTCTCAGGCGCTCCCCTTAATTGATATTCAGCCGCTTGTATTCAGTCACTACCGCAAAGCCCGCCCACACGCTGGGCAGTTCGCGTTTTAAGCTCTCGCTGTCCACGCTCTGCCGCTTCACTCGGCTCTCGCTGATTTTGTACTGCCCTGCCACAAGAGGGCTTTCGCCCCCTCGCTCTCGCAGTTCTTCCGCCAGCAGCTTTTTAATTCTCTCGTTCGCCTGTTCCAGCGCTTCAATCTGCCGTTTATTCTTCTTGTACTCCGTCGCAAGGCGGATAATTTCACTCTCTGTCATTTTTCTTCTCCCTTTCCGCTTAACTTGGATTTAATCAGTTCAAGCACCTTTTCGCCGCTGTTTAACTCTCCGTCGTTCGCCAACCGGCTCATGTACAACAGTACAGCGTTTTTGTGGTGCTTTTTAGCGTATTTGCTGTATCGCGCGGCAATATCTTTGTTTGCCATTGCAACAGTTCCATAGCCGCTCGGAGAATAGTCTTTAGCCTTTTCGCCAAAAAGATACTTGCAAGGGCAAGTCTCTATGTACTTAAAGCCTAGGCGGCGAAACATCCCCATATGCACCAGCGCAAAGCTCAAACGTCCAGCGTCCAGCGTTTCGCTCGCCTTTTTAAGCGTGATTTCAGGGCAGATTATAAGTTCCTCGGCTCTTGCCCTGCTGGTGCTGATGCTATCGGCAAAGCCCGTTATAATCTCTACACGCGTCCCCTGCTCTTCAATCGCCTTAATCGCTTGATAGATATATCCGCCTACTTTTTGGTAGCGCTCTTTGCTCATGCGGCTAGAAACACACATATCCAGCAGAATCGTGATAACACGTTGCTTTTGAGGTGTGCGGTACACCTGCCGCATAGCGTCGGGCAATCCCTGCAAAGCGCGGGGAACGTTAGGGCAAGCACCAACATAGTAGTTGCGCACAAGCGCCCTAGGCGCTGGACTTGAGAACGCTCCCCCCTCTCCCGCAGTGATTTTTTCTAGCCCTGCGTCCCACCCATTGCGGAAAAGCTCGGCAGCGTCCGCAAAATTTTTAGTTCCAGTGAAGTCCTCGCTGTTCCGCTCGCTGTCGTGTTCATTGCGGAAAACGTCGTTATTTTTTGCCGTCGTGATGAATTTAAAAAATTCATCCATAGTCGAGAATTTTTGAGTATAAATCATAGTTAATAAAGCTCCTTCCACGCGCTGGAGTATTTGTCAATGCCGTTCAAGCGCTCGGCAATCATATGCGCAGTATCGGCGCTCAAGCCTTTGGCAATGCACTGTTTCACGCACTGTTTCGTGTCAAGCCCCACGCTCTCCATTGCCGTGACGTTCTGTGCCGCACGGTAACTAAGAATAATGCTTGCGCCGACGTCCTTTGCCGCTCTGCGCAAGTCGGAAATAAAGCGGGTTAACTCTTTATTGCCGTTGGAAACTGCGCTAAAAATCTCATTGCTATAATCAATATCAATTACAGCAAAACGGTCAAGCGTCGCGCCGTCCAGTTGATAGCGTCCAGTGTACTGCGCGTCCGCGCCATTTCCGTAGGTGTTGCCCGCGCAGATAAAGCGGCATTTCTCGTTTAACTCCACTTTACCGCAGGGGAAGTCAAAATAACGGTTTGCAATCGCGGCGTTCAGTGCCACAAGCACCTCCGGAATGCTCGCGTCCATTTCATCTAAGAAAAAAACACCGCCGTTCGTGCAAAAATCGTAAAACTGCGTCTTGCTGTAATGTCCGTTCGCGTCCACAAATCCAGTGAATTTATAAATATCACTTACCGCGCCACTGAAATAAAAATCCAAATCCAGCGCTTTAGCGGCATTTTTCGCAATGCTGGATTTGCCGGTGCCAGCAGGTCCAGCCATAAAAACAGGCACATCCGCAACAAGATATTTCAGCACCGTTT